>NZ_RJNK01000003.1:0-139163 GCF_003942585.1 Streptococcus oralis
GAAAACTCGGAAGTTAAATCATCATTCATTAATTGATCAATTGTAACTCCATATCTATTCGAGATTCTATGTAAATTTTCTGACGAAGGAACATTATCACCACTTTCCCAATTTGCAACAGCACTCTTACTATTTAAATCTAGTGCATAAGCTAAATCTTCTTGAGTTTCACCCATGCTTAATCTTAAACTTTTAATATTATTTGCCAATTTATTCATTTTATATCACCTACATACTATACTGGAATAAAACAAAGTTTTCAAAATAATGAATTACAGAATATTCTATACTATGTAATTAAAATCAATGATGCCAGAATATTTTTATATTCTAACTAAATATAAAATTGAATTCAATTAATAATACTCATACTATTATTTTATCATAAATTAAAAAATTTCTTAGAATCACATTGAATTCTACCTCCTAAACTTAAAAAATAATTTATTTTCTCCACACAAAAAAACCCACCCAATGGGCAGGTTTCATCTGTATTGTTCAGCTAGATTAAGCTTTACCTTCTGAACCGAATACGTCGATACGTTCTTCAACTGATGCTTGGATAGCTTTTACACCGTCAGCCAAGAATTTACGTGGGTCGAAGAGTTTCTTCTTGTCGTATTCAGCTTCGTTTGCTTCGTAGTCACGAGCAAATTTACGAGTTGCGTTAGCGAATGCGATTTGGCATTCAGTGTTAACGTTAACTTTCGCAACACCAAGTTTGATAGCTGCTTGGATTTGGTCATCAGGGATACCTGAACCACCGTGCAATACGATTGGGAATCCTGGTACAGCTTCAGTCAATTTTTGCAAGTGGTCAAGGTGAAGACCTTTCCAGTTTGCAGGGTATGGACCGTGGATGTTACCGATACCAGCTGCCAAGAAGTCGATACCAGTTGCAACCATTGCTTTAGCATCTTCGATTGGAGCCAATTCACCATCACCGATGATTCCGTCTTCTTCACCACCGATAGTTCCAACTTCAGCTTCTACTGATACACCATTTGCGTGAGCAAATTCTACAACTTTACGAGCTTTTTCAAGGTTTTCTTCAACTGGAAGGTGTGAACCGTCAAACATAACTGAAGTATAACCAACTTGAATACATTCAAGTGCATCTTCGTAGTGACCGTGGTCAAGGTGGATAGCTACTGGTACAGTGATACCCATTGACTCAACAAGGTTAGCGATCAAGTTGCGAGCAACTTTGTAACCACCCATGTATTTAGCAGCACCCATTGAAGTTTGGATCAAAACTGGAGCTTTTTTAGCTTCTGCTGCGCGCAAGATAGCTTGAGTCCACTCAAGGTTGTTTGTGTTAAATCCACCAACTGCATAACCGTTGTCACGAGCTGCTTGGACAAATTTTTCTGCTGAAACGATTGCCATTTGTCAGGCCTCCTATATATTTTTTGGGACATCCCATTTACATTGTTCATTTTATCACTTTTTGATAAAAAAAGCTAGTTTTTCCCATACTTTAGATTGAATTTCTTCCAACTCAATCAATGTAAACCCTTTCTTATCCTTGGTCTTGCTCGACTTTGGGATAACGCATGAAAAAGGTCAAACGATCATCCTGCATCTCAAAATGATAAGGTAATTTCTCATGTTCTAATAGACTCTTGACCACAAAGAGTCCCATTCCTGAACCCTTGGCCTTGCGACTAGCATTTTCAGAAAAAGACTGGGCCAGTTTTTCTTGTTCTTCAGGACTACAGCTATTCTCAATAAAGAGTTCTCCTTCTCTTTCTCCAATGCGAACCAGGCCATCTGAAGTGGAGTGCTTGATAGCATTACTGATGAGATTCGATAGGATTAGTTTCATGACAGATGGGTTTATGTAAGCCTGCTGATGCGTTAGGCTAATGTCTACATGAAGTTCTCTCTCCTTGGCGAGCAAGGCATAATCCTTGACCAGACTTTGTGTCATCTGAAGGAGATCAATCTCTTCTTTCTCCTCTCGCAATTCCTGAACCGAAGAAAGGGAAAGAATCTGAAGAACGTGGTGACTAAGGTCATCCACAATCCCCAAGGCAACTCCCAGATAGTGGTCTCTATCCTTATAACGACCAATATTTTCTTTCATATTTTCGATTAGGATTTTGAGACTAGCCAGAGGTGTTTTCAACTCATGAGAAGCCCCTCGTAGAAATTCGACCTTCATCTTCTCAAGCTGGAGAATAGCTTCATTCTTGTCATGCAAGTCGGCAATAACTGTCAAGAGATGCTGGTAGAGGCTATTGATTTGTTCCTTAAGATCACCTATCTCATCCTTAGAATCCACGCGCAATCGCACTTGAGCATCCAGATCCATCATCCGACGGGTCACCCGCTTGATTTCCAAAATCGGGGCAACAATGATCCGAGCATAGATATAGGCCACCAAGAGGGAAATCAAAAAGGAAGCCAGTAAGGTATAGGGAAGAAATTGAAGACTAATCTGCTCTGCTTCCTTTTGCAAATCCATCGAAGCTAGAAATTGCAGAGTCATGGTGCTACCATCTTGCGTTTTCACCTCACGCTCCTCAATAAAAAGGGAGGTGGTTTGACGGTCTGTGTCCAGTGGAAAATTATCCTTAACCTCTAACTTGTCCTCAGTCATCTCACCCTTAACAGACCCTTTGATATCACTGGTCTGGGAATACAAGTCTAACACTTGCTCGATACTCTGCCTATCCTTTCCGTCAAGGGACTGGGCAATGGATGTCGCTTTCTGGCCAATGGTTTCCTGACGATGACTTAGATAAGTTGATGGAAAGAGAAAATAAATAGCTAAATGAAGACAAATAACCAGAACACTAAAAATCGAGAAGGTATAGATAAAAATTTTAGTAAATAGACCTGTTCGTTTCATTTTCGCTCCAATTTATAACCAACATTGCGCACAGTGAGGATACAATCCAAGTCTAGCTTTTTCCGCAGTTCTTTGATATAGACATCAATAACACGGTCAAAGGGGACCTCATCTGTCGCCTTCCAGACAGCATCGATAATCTGAGAACGAGTCAAGGCCCGTCCTTCATTTCTCACCAGATAGTCCAGAATTTCCAGCTCTTTAGCATTGATAGCCACTTCTTGACCTGCTAGGCTTGCACTGTAGCTCTCAAAATCCACCTTGGTATCCTTATAGGAGAAGATTCGTCCCGTATCGTAGTAGCGCTTGAAAATCGCATCTACTCTCACTTTTAAAAGGGAGAGGGAGAAGGGTTTTTCCAAATAGCCATCTGCCAGAGAAGCAAAAGCACTCATCTTGTATTCCTCATCCTGAAAGGCAGTCAACATCAAAACAGGGACCTGGCTAGTCTTACGAATCTCTGTCAGAACTTCCAGTCCATTCAGTTTTGGCATCTGGATGTCCAGTAGAACCAAGGCAACTTCATAGTTTGAAAATTGCTCCAAAGCTTCTTCACCGTCTGCTGCCTGAATGGTCTCATAACCACAATCCGTTAAATAATCACTGACTCCTTCACGGATCATATCCTCATCTTCTACAATTAAAATTTTCATAGAAAAAACGTTTCACATTCCTTTAAATTTCTTGTAAATCTCTCTGTTTCCCCCTGATAGGAAAAAGCCTTATCAAGACGAAGCAGATAAAAACGCTACCTATATTATACCCCATTTAGGGGAGAATAGGTAGCAAGTTTGTTATTCGCTATCGAGCAAGAGCTCTTTTGGTTGTTTTCTGAGGAGATTGCTTGAGGCAAGCGCCATAACGAGAACCACTAGAACCAAGGCAAGGACAAAGACAATGATAAAGTCTGATGTCTGAATAGAAATATCTAGGCTCGACAAGGTCTTGCTAAAGCCGTCTACTTCTGCACCACCACCAAGATTAGAGGCTTGAGCAGCCTTGCTGGCTTGCTTGGCAACACCTGAAGTGACATTGGCAAGAACAGTATTTCCGATTGCACGCGCTGTGTAGTTAGCTAGGAAGTAAGCAGAAACAAGAGCAGGGATGGCAATCAAAATCGATTCAGTGATGAATTGCCCCAAGATACTTGCCTGCTTGAGACCGATAGAGAGGAGGATTCCCACTTCCTTGCGACGGGCGTTAATCCAAAGACTAAGCAAGAGTGCAAGGAGAAGAACTGAGAAGCTCAAGCTACCCCAAAAGAGGAGGTTGGCCATCTTGTACATACCAGAAATGGATTGCTCAAGAGCTGGGTAGTTAGAGGAACTCTTCACAAGTGTGTAGCTCTTCCAGTTGATACCACTGATACCATTCAACTCTTTCATGACGTCATCCAAGTTCTTGTCTGCTGTTACAAAGAAGGTTGCGTCCCCATAAATAGCTGTGTCTTCTGTGTATCCATAAAGTTTTGCAGCAGTGTGAATGTCTGTGATAGCTGTATTTTCATAGAGTTCTTGTGAGTAGGTTACTGCTGACTTATTGTAACCATCAAAGAGTCCCTTGATTGTCACTTCGACTGTTTCCTTAGCACCTTTTTCGTTGTCTGCGTCGTAGACATTGGAGTCCAGTTTAACCTTATCCCCTACCTTCCAGCCGTGTTTAGCAGCCAAGTCCTTGTGCATGAGAATCTTGTCTTTGTCATCGTTGGTTAGGTGCTCACCTTCAACCAGCTTATATGAACCAGAGACAAATTTATCTTCTTTAGAGGAGTCATTGACACCTGTCAACATCAAACTGCTTCCAAACCGTTTGGCACGGTCAGCAGTGAGATTTTTCTTGGTTTCTGGCGTTTCAATCAAGTCGTATCCAGTCAAATCTCCGATAGCGTTGATGCGTTTAACATAAGACTCGATAGCCTTATTTTCGGTAATTTTTTTGATATCCTCACCCTTGATATTCCCAGCACCACGAGGCGTTCCTTGATTGACGCGACGATTGATTTGCATGGAGAAGCTGTTGGTGATATTTTTAAAAGTCTCTTGAGAAGCCTTGGCAGTAGCTCCCTTGATCGACAAGCCGACCAAACTCAAGCTCGCCATGAGGAGAATAATCAGGAAGATAACAATCGATTTGAAAAACTTCCTTGTAACATAGGCAAATGCGTTGTGTAACATAGGTTCCCTTTCTAGATTTTGTTCTATTTCAATGTCGTATAACTTATATAAAATAATTTTTTACTATTTCCCTTAGATTGTGCGGACGGGAGCAACTTCCTGTAGGAATTTCATCCCTAATTTTTGAGCCATATGTCTCAAAAATTCCGGCCTAGATAATAACTTTGTTATTATCTAGGCCATCACTACTGCGGGAAATAGTTGGTAATGGCTCACTTCATTTATTATTACTTTTTACCAACTAATACTATTTTAAAGTTTAATAACTAGATTCTATATTTCAGTCAGTTTCTTGTCCTTCAACTCAAGTGTAATATCGGACGCTTGCGCCACTTCTTTACTATGCGTAACGACAATTACACATTTACCTGTTTTCTCGGCAAGTGATTTGAGCAGTTCGATAATATCTCCAGCAGTTTTAGGGTCCAGATTTCCTGTTGGCTCATCAGCTAGAATAACTGGAGCTTCTGATACCAAACTGCGAGCGATGGCAACACGTTGTTGTTGCCCACCTGATAACTGGAGAACATTCCGCTTGATCTGACTTTCATCCAAACCAAGCTCAAGCAAGGTATCCTTACTGGCTTTTTTGTTGACCAAGCGGATATTTTCCAGTGGAGAAAGGTAATCAATCAAATTATAATTTTGAAAGACCAGAGAAATATGGTGCATGCGATGGTAAGAATATCCCTTGTTACGAATGTCCTCTCCTTGGAAAAGGATAGAACCTTCGACAGGACTATCTAGACCAGCAAGCAGGGACAAGAGAGTGGATTTTCCTGCTCCTGACTCACCAATGATACTATAAAATTTTCCGGGTTCAAAATTATACTTGATCTGATATAAAACTGCTTCAGCAGTGTTCTTATAACGGTAGGTAACATCTTGCAATTGTAATAAAGTCATGATTTCTCCTTCTTATACTCAATGAAAATCAAAGAGCAAACTAGGAAGCTAGCCGCAGGTTGCTCAAAGCACAGCTTTGAGGTTGCAGATAAAGCTGACACGGTTTGAAGAGATTTTCGAAGAGTATTAACTAATAGATGATAAAATTTCCTTAGGTGATTTTCTAAATAAGAATACGAAACAAAGAGCTACAGACAAGCAACTAATCAGTAGCAGAAAGACATAGGATTCTGCAAAAGATAGGAGACTGGTTGATAGACCGCTTGCTTTAGCTAGCGTATCTTGTAAGGTTGCCTGATCTCCACTGGCTAGTACAGTTTGAAGTAGATAGGATGTGATGGCGTTTCCTGCAACAAATGCTGGAAGCAAAGCTCCAAGAGATACCAAAACTACCTCTAAACAGAATTGTAGGAAGATCGAACTCTTGTCTTTTCCAAGTGCGAGTAAAATTCCCACTTCGTAGACTCTTTCTCTCAACCAGAGAGACAAGACCAAAATTAAGGCTCCAGCTCCAGCTATCATAATCCCATAAAGGAAGATGGTTAGGAAGGTTTGAAAGGTTGCAACTGAGTCTTTGATTTGTTCAAAGGCCTTGTTTTCCTTCTCAACTTGGTAACCTTGATTTTCCAAGGCCAAGTTTTCCACCTGCTTCATGAGTCCGTCCATTTCCTTGGGATTTTCTACATAGAAGCGCGCTGCACTGACTTGAGCTTCACTATTTCCCAAAAGAGTTTGGCTACTTTCATAGTCTGAAAAGACTTGGTTTTCACTGAAGTCGGAAGACATACCTGTAAATTTCTCTTGTTTTTTACCAGAAAAGATGCCGACAATCTCAAACTCTACTATTTGCCCTTTTCCAGCTTCGGACTGGCCAGCATCCAAGCGAATCTTGTCATGAAGCGAAAGGCCGTTCTTCTTAGCCAACTCTTCGTGGATCAGGATTTTCTTGGAATCTCCTTTTTGAAGGTGTCGGCCCTCTTTTAGGTTGAAAGCCGAACTGGTAAAGGTGACATCCTTGGATGAATCCTCAAGAGCAGTTAAGCTAACCAAGTTCTTGTCTTCAGCGGACAAATCATCTCGTTCTACGCTCTGCTCACCACTCACCGCTTCCTTGTCTTTTAGTTTTGCGACCGTCTCAAGTTCAGGAGAGACATTTTCCAGTCCCTTAATCTTGCTCACGGATGCTAGGTCTGACAACTTAAAAGTCTGACCATTCTCTATCTTCTTAATAGAAAAAGAGGTATTGAGTGATTTGTAAAGATTGCTTTCTACTGTTTTGTTGGACTTCATCAGAGTCAAACAGGCTGAAATTCCGGCCAATAGGACCAATAAAATCAGAAATAAAATAAAACTTCTCAGTCGTTTTCTGCTGACATAAGCCCAAGCTCTTTGGATTGGATTCATTTGTCACCTCCATATTTGTAAGACTATTATAAAATCCAAATATGAAATGTTTATGAAATCGAAAATATTTTTTGATTTATTTTTTGAAAAAATGAAGAAAGCTAGCAACTGCTAACTTTCTTCATATTAGAACACGTTTTACCAATCAAAAATCGATTCCATGCCATAAATGATAGTTCTTGATGCCAAGTTCTTCCGATAGTCGAACTGTACCTCTAGCCTTCTTTGGAAAAACAAAAAGAGCTAGCCAAAGCTAACTCTTACCCTATGCGGAGAGAGGGACTTGAACCCTCACGACCTAAAGCGGTCACAGGATCCTTAGTCCTGCGCGTCTGCCAATTCCGCCATCCCCGCGTCGATTACTTTACTAGTATATCAACTTTCAAAATCTTTGTCAACACTTTTTTCAGATTTTTTTCATTTTTCCAAGGGAATCATTCTTTAATTTCAGCCAAATTTTCATCCAACAATTTGGCTCCCAGGGTGTTCTTAAAATGTCCAAGAGCAAACTGATGATTTTCTGGCCAGATAGAGGCAACCGCAGGCTTGACAACCTCGATTTGATAACCTAAATTATAGGCATCAATAGCCGTATGGAGGACACAAATATCCGTCAAAACACCAGTTAAGATGACTGTGTCAACTCGACGTTCTCGCAAACGAATATCGAGGTCCGTTCCTGAAAATGCTGAATAATGACGCTTGTCCATCCAAAAGACACGACTATCAGAAGCATGGGCTTGGTAAAAATCCGCTAGTTTTCCATACAAGTTGCGACCATTAGTTCCAATGATGTTGTGAGGTGGGAAAAGTTTACTCTCAGGGTGAAAATCATCCCCTTCCTCATGAGCATCAATGGTGAAGAAAACATAGTCTCCACGATCAAAAGCCAGTCTGGTCACCTGAGCAATCGCCTCTGATATGGCTTGAGCAGGAGCACCTGCTGTCAATTTTCCCTGTTCTGCTACAAAATCCTCTGTATAGTCAATTGAGATTAAAGCCTTTGCCATTAGTAGTCCCTCTTTTTCACTTCCTCAAAGATATCTGAAATCAATACCTTGAGATAGGTTCCCTTCATTCCCAGTGAACGACTTTCAATAATTCCTGCCGACTCTAGTTTACGGAGAGCATTGACGATCACTGAGCGCGTGATACCGATACGGTCTGCAATGACAGATGCAGTCAATTGTCCTTCATTTCCATTTAGCTCAGATAAAATAGCTGAAACAGCACGAAGTTCTGAGTAGGAGAGGGTATTGACTGCCATGGTTACAGCAGTACGACGGCGAATATTTTTCTCGTCTTCTTCGCGTTGGAAGTTCAAGAGTTGAATCCCTACCACTGTACTCGCAATCTCAACAAGAATCAAATCCTCATCTTCAAATTTCTTATCATTACGCCAAATAATCAAGGAACCTAGGCGAATCCCTGATACATGAATGGGAGCAATGGTTGTCAAACCATCTGGAAAATCCGCACGGCTCTCTACAGGAAAAATGGTCAAATCATGTTCAATAGGAAGATTGGCTTCCGTATCGTAGATCATGTTTGCCCCTTGTACATAGTCATCTGGGAACGTCTTGGTTTGGAAAAACTGCTCTACGCGATCGGTATTAGTTTTATAGCGCATAAAATAGCCCAAAAGTCGTCCCTTGATATTGACAATGCAGGCATTGCAATCAATAATGTCTGCTAGTTGACGTGTAATGGCATTGTACGGAAGTTCATCCTGCATTTGCTCTTCTGAGCGTTTTAAAATTGATGTAATTTTTCTTGTTTTTTCTAATAAATGTGCCATTTTTTACCTCACATATAATCGCTTCCATTATAACATAGAAAAGTCTTTATTTCAATAATTATCTGAAAATTGCTTATTGAATTGCAATTTTTAAAAGCAAAAATATTTTATAAAAATAGCAATTTTTTATTGACATTCCGTTTTGATTTTTATATAATAACATTATAAGAAGATGGATTAAAGTTCCCCCTTCCCATCTCACCTTTCCTTTACTTTTATACATCTTCTTTTACTATCGGTCTCCTTATATAAAAAAGCGATTCATTTTGAACCGCTTTTTCTTATTTATCGCCCTTGTTACGAATAACAAAGCCTGTTTTCTTTTCGCTTGAAGTGTTGCGAGGTTTTTTATTGTCTTTATTACGGTAACGTCTGTCTTTATCAAAACGATCGTTCCCACGACTACCTTTCTTGAACTCATCACGACGACCATTGCCACGGCGGTCACGGTCTCGACGGTCGTCCCCACGACGGCCTCCACGACCTCCCTTAGTTTTGCCAGCAAAGCCATTACCTGATGGTTTAAATGGTAGTGGTTTTTCACGTGCAATCTCAACTTCTGGAAGGCTGTCTGGATCTTGGACTGTCAGACTCAAGATATACATTGCCAGTTCTTCTGGACTAAATTCGGCAGCCAACTTACGAGCATCTTTAGTAAATTTCTCAAAGTTGAAACGAATAGTTTCGTCCGCGAAATCACGTTCAATTTTCTTGAGTGCTACTTGTTTCTTAGCTTGGAAGGCTTCGTCTGCTGTCGCTGGTTTCAAGCCTTTCATGCGTTTCTTAGTCAAGTTTTCAATAATTTGGAGATAACCCATTTCATTTGGTGCTACGAAAGTAATAGACTGACCTGACTTACCAGCACGCCCTGTACGACCGATACGGTGAACATAGCTTTCAGGATCTTGAGGAATGTCGTAGTTATATACATGGGTCACCCCTGAAATATCCAAACCACGAGCTGCTACGTCTGTTGCAACTAGAACATCGAGATTGCCGTTTTTAAAATCACGAAGGACACGAAGACGTTTATTTTGGTCCAAATCACCATGAATTCCTTCTGCACGGAAGCCACGGATTTTAAGTCCACGAGTCAATTCATCCACACGGCGTTTGGTACGACCAAATACGATAGCAAGTTCTGGTTGTTCCACATCCATGAGACGTGTCATGGTATCAAATTTTTCTTGTTCCTTGACACGGATATAGTACTGGTCCACCAGTTCTGTTGTCAATTCCTTGGCAGCAATCTTCACATGCTCAGGCTCTTTCATAAACTGAACACCGATACGTTTGATAGCATCTGGCATGGTTGCTGAAAAGAGCAAGGTTTGACGATTTTCAGGGACACGTGAAATGATGGCTTCGATGTCTTCAAGGAAGCCCATATTGAGCATTTCATCCGCTTCGTCAAGGATGAGGGTTTCAATGTCTTGTAATTTCAAGGCCTTGCGTTTAATCAAGTCCAAGAGACGGCCTGGTGTTCCTACCACGATATGGGCACCAGATTTAAGGGCCTTGATTTGTTTTTCAATGCTGGAACCACCGTATACTGAGCGAACTTTCACTCCCTTGCTACGGCCAAAGCGGAAGAGTTCTTCTTGGCTTTGAACAGCGAGTTCACGAGTTGGAGCGATGACCAAGGCTTGGATTGTTGCTTCTTCTGTACGGATTTTTTCAAGGGTTGGCAAGCCAAAGGCTGCAGTTTTTCCTGTACCAGTCTGAGCTTGACCGATAACGTCTTTTCCCTCAAGAGCCAAAGGAATAGTTTGCTCTTGGATAGGACTTGCTTCTACAAATCCAGCTTTTTCAATCTCTGCTAGCAATTCAGCAGACAAGTTAAATTCATTAAATTTCACGTTTTTCTTCTTTCTAAAGGTGGTGCGAAGCCACCCTATAGCGCTTAGCGTATACTTTTCTTTTCATGACGTATCTTCTTCAAAACGAGATACCGTGTTGCTTCTTTTCCACGAAAGAAAAGTACTAGTTTCTTTGCAACCTATCTAGTATAACACAAGAGCGAGGCAAAAGATAGTAGAATCCATTAGGAAAATCATGTAAACGATTTTCTAGCAGTAAAGTGGCATGAAAGTTGTTTATCAAAGAATTTGAAGGGAGCATTTCAAGCTCACTTCATTTCCCGTAGCAGATTTGTGCAAAAAATGTTTTCTTGTGCTAGAATGAAAATCAAACAGGAGGACTATAAATGTTAACATATGATTTAATCGTTATTGGATTTGGTAAAGCTGGTAAAACACTAGCTGGTAAATTGGCTTCAGCTGGCAAAAAAGTTGCCCTCATTGAACGAAGCAAAGCTATGTACGGTGGAACTTGTATCAACATCGGATGTATCCCAACTAAAACCTTGCTAGTTGCTGCTGAAAAGGATTTGTCTTTTGAAGAAGTCATTGCTACCAAAAATACCATCACTGGTCGCCTCAATGGCAAAAACTACGCTACTATTGCGGGAACAGGTGTAGATATCTTTGATGCGGAAGCTCACTTCCTTTCAAACAAAGTCATCGAAATCCAGGCTGGTGATGAAAAACAAGAACTGACTGCTGAAACTATCGTTATCAACACTGGTGCTGTTTCAAACGTCTTGCCAATCCCTGGACTTGCTACAAGCAAAAACGTCTTTGACTCAACAGGTATCCAAAACTTGGACAAATTGCCTGAAAAACTTGGTGTCCTTGGTGGCGGAAATATCGGTCTTGAATTTGCAGGCCTATACAACAGACTTGGAAGCAAAGTTACAGTCCTAGATGCCTTGGATACTTTCCTACCTCGAGCAGAACCTTCCATCGCAGCTCTTGCTAAACAATATATGGAAGAAGACGGCATTGAATTGCTTCAAAACATCCGTACTACTGAAATCAAAAACGACGGTGACCAAGTTCTTGTCGTAACTGAAAACGAAACCTACCGTTTCGACGCCCTTCTCTACGCAACTGGACGTAAACCAAACGTAGAACCTCTTCAACTTGAGAATACTGATATTGAACTAACTGAACGTGGTGCTATCAAGGTTGACAAACACTGTCAAACAAACGTTCCTGGTGTCTTTGCAGTTGGGGATGTCAACGGTGGACCTCAATTTACCTACATCTCACTTGATGACTTCCGTGTTGTCTACAGCTACCTTGCTGGAGATGGTAGCTACACACTTGAAGACCGTCTCAATGTGCCAAACACCATGTTCATCACACCTGCACTTTCACAAGTTGGTTTGACTGAAAGCCAAGCAGCTGATTTGAAACTTCCATACGCAGTGAAGGAAATCCCTGTTGCAGCCATGCCTCGTGGTCACGTAAATGGCGACCTTCGCGGAGCTTTCAAAGCTGTTGTGAATACTGAAACAAAAGAAATTCTTGGAGCAAGCATCTTCTCAGAAGGTTCTCAAGAAATCATCAATATCATCACTGTTGCGATGGACAATAAGATTCCTTACACTTACTTCACAAAACAAATCTTCACTCACCCAACCTTGGCTGAGAACTTGAATGACTTGTTTGCGATTTAAGTTTTCAGATATTCTCCACAAGACAAGCATCCATTTCGATGTTTGTCTTTTTCTATCCAGTCCATAGTTTCCTTGCAAGATTATTTGTGCTTTTAGCTGTAAAAGTTTATAATATAAGTGTAGGATGTTGTCTTCATTTTCTGTTCAAAAAGGAGGCTAGTCAAATGGGAAAGCAAGTTAAACTACCAAAACACACTCCTTTTTCCTTTCTATCCAAAGAAAAAAGTATGGCTATGAAAACACTGGTTTTCTGTGTCAGTATAGTCTTCATTTTTCTCCTGCTTTGCTGGATGCTTTTTCGCTTGATTTCACCTCAAAAACAGCAATTCACAGTCAATCAGACTGCTGATTTTTACCTTGTCAATTCGAAATCCATTCAAAGTTATCAGTTACAAAACAATCAGTTTCAACTCACGAAGACCGAGGATGTCTCCATTGCAGAAGATGTCAATTTCTGGTTTCCTCAGGGACGGTTCGACAATCGCTATCTCGTCTTCTCATCTGGAAATACCAGAGGGAAAGCATCTACTCAAAACATTGTATCTCTTGACTTTCAGACGGGGGACATCCAGAAAACTTCAACTCCCTTCTATGCTTATTCGGGAGCTGGAGTATCAGACAAGTTCTTCTACACAGGCCAAACTACAACTGAGGATGGAGTGCTCAGTATGTTTGACATCTCAGGAAAGCTGATGACTCAAAAAACATTCTCCGAATCCACTTCCTTTCCGATCCAGTTTCATGGAAGAGGGAATCGCCTCTACCTCGGCCTGGGATTTCACGATGAGTCTCGCCAACGACCCGCTTTAGTGTTTGATGGATATTTAGTAGAATTAGACGAAAATGACCAACTAAAAGAATTGTCTCGCACACCTCTGACAAGCGAAGACAAGATCGTTGAAATGTTGACTTCTTCTGAATTAATCGGTGACAATTATTACAGTAGTATTGCTTATACCCGAAATACAGAAACCTTTTCTAAGGATCCAGACAATCGCATACTTGTCATGAACTTGTCTAGTAAGGAAAAGCACTTCATCACGCTACCAGAGAACAATCCAAATCTTCTTTATAAAACACCGAAAGAAGACCGATTGATTGTAAAACACGAGGCAGATGGAAATGATCGCTGCGCCTTATCCATTGTCAATCTCTCTGATGAATCCAGCTATCTAATCAATGTCAGAAAAGATTTGCCTGACTCTACAGAAGAGATAATACACATCGATGCAAGTTTGACAAACAAGGTATTGATTGTAACCAATCAACATTTGTTATTGTATTCTCTAGAAAATGGCCAACTTCTAACCAAAACAAAACTGGAACTGAAACAAAACGACTTCCCAATCGCAACTTGGTTTCAGAACTAATCACTCACAGCCCTCTTCGGGCTGTTTTTGTTTCTGCGAAATCTCAAATCTGTCTTTTCTTTCTTTTATGATATAATGTCCACACTTTACTTAGCAGTCCTAATTATATATTGAGTCTCAGGTCACTCTTTCAAATATCAGCAATACATATGACTTTGAATAACTCGCTTCAGCTCATCGTTTTATGGGTAATTTAAAAAGTATATTTTGCAATGATTGTTTCATGCCTAATTAGTAAATTATCCACTCTTTGCACGGGTCGTATGTGTATTTTCATCGTTTGTGAGAAGATTTTACCGTTTGCAAATTGATGGTTAAGTCGATATATTTTTTCTTCTTAAATATTTTCCAAATTATTTAATCTTTTTAAAGATAAGAATCACTTTCTAATCAATCAAAGGATACTTCAAATTTCTTCGTTCTTGATAATATGAGCAATACTCCGCAAAATGTTTAAACTTTATCATTGTAAAAAATATCGAAAGAAATCCCATATTACATTAGTATATATTTGGTATGGAATGAAATTGACTTTCGAAAACATTAACTATATAATGTCTGTAAACAAGAAATAATGAGGTAACGATTATGAATAAAACAGAATTACTATTACAAAGACTAAATGATATTGGTCAGTCTCTAAAAGATTCTAGACAAGCACTAGCTTTGCTGGCACTTGGTTCTTGCGGAGCAGAAAGAGAACGATTGGATCAGTACTCCGATTTGGATTTCTTTGTTATTGTAAAAGATGGCTACAAGCAGGCCTATATACAGGATCTAACTTGGTTAAGTAATCTAGAACCAATTGCATTTCACTACCAAAATACAGTGGACGGACATAAAGTTCTATTTGAAGATGATGTTTTTTGTGAATTTGCTATCTTTGAAGCTCACGAACTAGTAAACATTCCCTTCGCTGAAGGCAAAATTATCTGGAAGGAGGTCGGTTTTGATGAAACAATCTGCCAGCCACAAAGATTGCCATCAAAAGAAAATAGAGACCGTGAATGGCTGTTGGGAGAAATTTTATGCAATCTATATATAGGACTAGGTCGCTATCAACGAGGCGAAAAATTGGCTGCTTATGATTTCATCCAAAACAGATCCGTCAAGCTTTGGACTGAACTAATCAATTTGGAAAAAACTTCTAAATCTAATTTTATAGATATTTTTAACAGCAACAGACGATTTGAAAAAGGTTATCCAAATGAGGCCAAACAATTGCCTCACTTTTTGCAAGGTTACGAACGAATTTCTGAATCTGCTCAGGCACTCCTAGAATATCTTGATAAACACTATCCTCTTAACGTATTTATAAAAGAAAGAATTCGTAGTTTATTATAAAAGAGACTTTCCAAAAAATGATCTAAATCCTAAAAGTTAGGTATCTTTGTCAGCTATAATGGATTAATGAAATTTTAAAACCTGTAGAAGGTAATCGATGTCCTCTCCTTTCTTATGTTCAGAGCAAGAAAGATTTATTTCTTAAAGTTGCCAAAGTTATCAAATTCAAAGATATTGTATTTGATTGGTTTAATCAGAACCTAAAAAGCACCTCTAAGGTTACTTCTTTAGTTGATCTTAGAGGTTACTTTAGTTATTGGACTGCTGGGCGCAGTATGATATAATAGAAACATGAAATTAAAAACTACTTTGGGCCTCCTAGCTGGGCGTTCTTCTCACTTCATCTTGAGCCGTCTTGGCCGTGGAAGTACGCTCCCAGGAAAACTCGCCCTTCAATTTGATAAAGATATTTTACAAAATTTAGCTAAGAACTACGAGATTGTCGTGGTCACTGGAACCAACGGGAAAACCCTGACAACTGCCCTCACTGTCGGCATTTTAAAAGAAGTTTATGGTCAGGTTCTGACCAATCCAAGCGGTGCCAATATGATCACAGGGATTACGACAACCTTCTTGACGGCCAAATCCTCTAAAACTGGGAAAAACATTGCCGTTCTAGAAATTGACGAGGCCAGTCTATCTCGTATCTGTGACTACATCCATCCTAGCCTTTTTGTCATCACTAATATTTTCCGTGACCAGATGGACCGCTACGGTGAGATTTACACAACTTATAACATGATTTTGGATGCCATTCGTAAGGTGCCTACGGCTACTGTTCTCCTCAATGGTGACAGTCCACTTTTCTACAAACCAGCTATTCCAAATCCTGTAGAGTATTTTGGTTTTGACTTGGAAAAAGGACCTGCCAAACTGGCTCACTACAATACCGAAGGGATTCTCTGCCCTGACTGTCAAAGTATTCTAAAATACGAGCTCAATACCTATGCCAACTTGGGTGCCTATATCTGTGAAAATTGTGGTTGCAAACGACCTGACTTGGACTACCGTCTGACAGACTTGGTTGAGTTGACCAACAATCGCTCTCGCTTTGTTATCGACGGACAAGAATACGGCATCCAAATCGGTGGACTCTACAACATCTACAATGCCCTTGCTGCGGTTGCCATTGCCCGTTTCCTTGGTGCAGATTCACAACTAATCAAGCAAGGATTTGATAAGAGCCGCGCTGTTTTTGGTCGTCAGGAAACCTTCCATATCGGTGATAAGGAATGTACCCTTGTCTTGATTAAAAATCCTGTTGGTGCGACCCAAGCTATCGAGATGATCAAACTAGCTCCTTATCCATTTAGCCTATCTGTCCTCCTTAACGCTAACTATGCAGACGGAATTGATACCAGCTGGATCTGGGATGCAGACTTTGAACAAATCACTGACATGAATATCCCTGAAATCAACGCTGGCGGTGTTCGTCATTCTGAAATCGCACGTCGTCTACGAGTGACTGGCTATCCAGCTGAGAAAATCACTGAGACAAGCAATCTGGAGCAAGTTCTCAAAACCATTGAGAACCAAGATTGCAAGCACGCCTATATCCTAGCTACCTATACTGCCATGCTGGAATTTCGTGAACTGCTGGCTAGTCGTCAGATTGTTAGAAAGGAGATGAACTAATGGTTTATACTTCACTTTCCTCAAAAGCTGGCAACTACCCTTATCAGCTCAATATCGCCCACCTTTACGGAAACCTCATGAATACCTATGGGGACAACGGAAACATTCTCATGCTCAAGTATGTGGCTGAAAAACTGGGGGCACATGTGACGGTTGACATCGTTTCTCTCCATGATGACTTTGATGAAAACCACTACGACATCGCCTTTTTCGGTGGGGGTCAAGACTTTGAACAAAGTATTATCGCTGGAGACCTTCCTGCTAAAAAAGAGAGCATTGACAACTACATCCAAAACGACGGTGTAGTTTTAGCCATCTGTGGCGGCTTCCAACTATTGGGGCAATATTATGTTGAAGCTTCAGGTAAGCGCATCGAAGGGCTAGGTGTCATGGGCCACTATACGCTCAACCAGACTAATAACCGCTTTATCGGTGATATCAAGATTCACAATGAAGAATTCGATGAAACCTACTATGGATTTGAAAATCACCAGGGCCGTACCTTCCTCTCAGATGATCAAAAACCGCTGGGACAGGTGGTCTATGGAAATGGAAACAACGAGGAAAAGGTCGGCGAAGGGGTTCATTATAAGAATGTCTTTGGTTCCTACTTCCACGGACCTATCCTCTCTCGTAATGCCAATCTGGCTTATCGCCTAGTCACTACTGCCCTCAAGAAGAAATACGGTCAGGACATCCAACTTCCTGCCTATGAAGACATTCTCAGTCAAGAAATCGCTGAAGAATATAGCGACGTAAAAAGCAAGGCAGACTTTTCTTAAACTAAGGAAAACTATATCAAAGAACTCCGCTATCATATCGGAGTTCTTTTTGCCTGTTCTTTTACCCTTCTCCCTTGCATTTTCTCTCATTTTTTGCCAAAATAGAGGGGTAGAAAGAAGGTAGCTTATGTCTAAATTACAACAAATCCTAACATATCTTGAATCAGAAAAACTAGACGTCGCTGTCGTATCTGACCCCGTCACAATCAATTACCTCACTGGCTTTTACAGTGATCCCCATGAACGCCAAATGTTCCTCTTTGTCCTAGCGGATCAAGAACCCCTCCTCTTTGTCCCTGCTCTTGAAGTAGAACGTGCAAGCAGCACCGTTTCCTTCCCAGTTGTGGGTTATGTAGATTCTGAAAATCCATGGCAAAAAATCAAAAACGCTTTGCCCCAGCTCGACTTCAAACGTGTCGCTGTTGAGTTTGACAATCTCATCTTGACCAAATACCATGGCTTGAAAACTGTCTTTGAAACTGCTGAGTTTGAAAACCTCACTCCTCGCATCCAACGCATGCGCCTCATCAAATCAGCTGATGAAGTGCAAAAAATGATGGTAGCAGGTCTCTATGCGGACAAGGCTGTCAAGGTGGGTTTTGACAATATCTCTCTTGATAAGACTGAGACAGATATCATCGCACAAATCGACTTTGCTATGAAACGTGAAGGCTATGAAATGAGCTTTGATACCATGGTCTTGACTGGTGATAACGCTGCAAATCCACACGGTATCCCTGGAGCAAACAAAGTCGAAAAGGATGCCCTTCTCCTCTTTGACCTCGGTGTTATGGTCAATGGCTACGCATCAGATATGACTCGTACTGTAGCAGTCGGCAAACCAGACCAATTCAAAAAAGATATCTACAACTTGACTCTTGAAGCCCAACAAGCGGCTCTTGACTTTATCAAACCAGGTGTGACTGCTCATGAAGTGGACCGTGCAGCTCGTGAAGTCATCGAAAAAGCTGGCTACGGTGAGTACTTCAACCACCGTCTCGGTCACGGAATTGGTATGGATGTCCACGAATTCCCATCTATCATGGAAGGAAATGACATGGTCATCGAAGAAGGCATGTGCTTCTCTGTTGAACCAGGTATTTATATCCCAGGAAAAGTCGGTGTCCGTATCGAAGACTGCGGTGTCGTCACCAAGGATGGATTTGACCTCTTTACAAGCACCAGCAAAGATTTGCTTTATTTTGATTAATATTCTTCGAAAATCTTCCCACAATAAAACGCATAATATCAAGTTTTCTCAACACCTGATATTATGCGTTTTTCTGATTTTTAGAACTTTTCTCCAGCCGCTTTACTTAATTTTCTTAATACTTTGACTAAGCACAAACCCTACAACCATTCCCACGATATTTTGCAGGAAGTTTGGTAGGATTTCTGGTAGGGCTGCTGCCCAGCCATTCATCAAAGTTGAACCCAAGGCGTAGCCTCCTACCATCGCAATAGTAGCTAAGATAAGGCCTAGCCACTGAGATTTCCCTTTAAATCCTGCGAAAAATCCCTGCAAGCCATGGTTTACCAAGCTAAAGAACATCCACTGTGGATAGCCTGATAAGAGGTCAATCAAGAAACCTGCTAGTCCTCCAACGACAGCCCCTTCACGACTACCAAAGTAGAAGGCTGCAAAGAAGACACCCGCATCTAAGAGAGTTAGAATGCCTGTTGGTGTTGGGATTTTTAAGAAATAACCTAGAACCACAGAAAGGGCTGTCAAAAGAGATACAAGGGCGATTTTAGTTGTTTTGGTTTGCTTCATATTGTCTTACTCCATATTGATCTGCTTGTGCAATAGCACGGTAAACGAAAGCCTTAGAGCTCTCTACTGCTGGTAAAAGTTCATCACCTTTAACCAAGTGACTGGCAATGCTTGATGCAAAGGTACAACCTGCACCGGCATTTTGGCCTTGTATGACGGGATTTTCTAGAACTGTAAAATTTTGTCCATCATAAAAGACATCCACAGCCGTGTCCTGACTAAGGCGATTGCCTCCCTTGATAATGACTGCTGGCGCTCCTAATTCATGCAATTTCTGCGCTGCAGTTTTCATATCTTCCAAGGTTTTAATCTTCTGACCAGCTAATAATTCTGCTTCAGGAAGATTTGGCGTAATCACACTGACATGAGGGAAAAAGCGAATCAACTCTTGGCAGAGTTCACTGACAGCTACATCGTGCGTTTCCTTGCAGACTAAAACGGGGTCCAATACCACAGGCACTCCTGGGCGTTGTTTGATAAAATCCAAGGCTTTCTCAGCCACACTGACAGTAGGGAGAAGACCAATCTTAATCCCCGCAAAGTCCACATCACGCAAACTATCCAACTCATGTTGGAAAATAGTATCATCCGTAGGGAAAACTTCAAAGCCTTTTTCTGTCAAGGCCGTCAAACAAGTCACTGCTACAAAGCCATGCAAGCCATTCAAGGTATAAGTAGCCAAATCAGCTGACAGACCTCCACCACTAAAAATATCATTTCCAGAAAGTGCTAAAATACGATTATTCCTCATAACGAATCTCCTTTAAATACAAGCCATTCGGTGCTGCAGTGGGACCTGCAAGCTGTCTGTCCTTCTTCTCCAAAATCAGGTCAATCTGCTCAACTGACATTCGATTATTTCCAATTTTGAGCAGCGTCCCCACCATATTGCGAATCTGCTTATACAAGAAACCATTTCCAGAAAAGGTAAAGGTCAAAAATTGGCCTGTCTCATCGACTGTTAAACTCGCTTCTGTAATGGTCCGAACCTTGTCCTCTACACTGGTTCCAGATGCTGTAAAACCGGTGAAATCATGGGTTCCCTCTAGCTTTTTGATTGCCATCTGCATGCGTTCCACATCGAGAGGATAGGGAAAGTGAGTAGCATAGTGACGGCGCATAGGATTTTTGGGTCGCCCTCTATCCACGATAAACTCGTAGGTCTTGCTATGCTTGGCGTAACGACAGTGAAAATCATCTGCCACAATCTCCATCGAGATTACATCGATATCTTCAGGCGACTGGGTATCCAGAGCAAAACGGAGTTTTTCCTCATCCATCTGATAGGGCAGGTCAAAATGAATAACCTGTCCCAGAGCATGGACCCCACTATCAGTCCTACCAGCACCGTGAACAGTGATGGCTTGCCCTTTATTGAGTCTCGTTAACGTTTTTTCGATTTCCTCCTGAACGCTCCGCGCATGGGGCTGACGCTGAAAGCCAGCAAAAGCATAGCCATCATAGGAAATTACAGCTTTATATCTTGTCATAAGTCTTATTTTATCAAGAAATAAGACTGCAAACAAGTTTAAAAAACAATAATTGTCTGGGTACAAAATTCCCAAAAAGAAAAACTTAGGAAATCAATCCTAAGCTTTCTTTCGAAGAGAAACCATGACAAATACGGAAGTCACTATTAACCAGCATCCTAGAACGGTGAAGACCAGCATCCCGTTTTGAGTGACCATACCGACAGCTCCCAGTACGAATGGTGTCGTAAAAGCACCAAAACTACATCCTAGCACTGCAAAAGATGTTGCCTGATTAAGGAGGTTAGCCGGAATTCTTTCAGAAAGAAGCTGAAAGACTGTGGTCAAGGCTACGCTGTAGGCAAAACCTGCCACAATACTTCCTACTACCATCATACCCAATGACGGAGACAAAGCTATCACAATCTGTCCCAATCCAAAGGTGATACCTGACCAAAGGAGCAACCTTTCTTTAAACAGAGAGATAAAGAAAGAAAAACTCACACCTGCCAAGATACCAATCAACTGCATGACACTTAAAACCAAACTAGATAACTGGGCATCCCCTAGACCTCTTTCCACCATCAGACTAGGAATACGAATGGTGATAGCTGTGTTGGTGCAGACAACAACTGCTGCTTCGACAGCCAATAGAAAAATTAAGCCTTTCATCTGTCCTGTCAAACGAGTCGTTTCGGCCTCTCTTTTCTTGACTTCTTTTTTTTCTTTCCCATAAGGGACAAAGAGCAAATAAAGGATCAAAACTAAAAATCCAGCGCTATAAGCCAAGAAAGTCACTGTCCATCCCAAGGATAAGAGTTGACCAACCACTAGAGTCAAAATCGATGCCCCGACAACTTCTGCTGATCCGCGGAGACCCAGCATCTGGATCCGTGTCTTTCCATGATAGCGTTCGCTGATGATGGAAATAGCCTTGGCATTGATCATCCCAACACCCAAGCCAAATAAAATCCGCATCGCAAAGACAAAGTTGTAATCCTGATACCAGAAAGGAGCTGTTCCACCGATAGAGAGGATGAGAAGTCCCAGACTAATCTGAAGTCGCTCAGGAAACAAACGCTCTAGCACCCCGTTTAAGACTAGCATAATCATAATCCCAAAAGAAGGGAGACTGACTAGGAGCTCGATTTGTTCTTTGGGATAGCCTTGATAATAGTCAAACATGGCTGGCAGAGCACTTGATATGGAAAAGGAGGTAATCAAAACGAGAGAGAGGGCCAAAATACTAGCCCGTTCTAAAAATTGTTTCATGGATTTTCTTTCTGTATATTTCTCACTGTTGATCCTTTTAAAAGGAAGATGACAAGAAAAGAAGGAGCCCGATTGAACTAGAGACTCCGTCCTAATTTCCCTTATAGGAAGACTATTTTCGCTTGATTTGCTTGATCAGATAGAAGATAAAGCCTGCAACCATATAGGCCACAAAGATAATCAAACACCATTTGATAACCACGTCCCAACCCTTGTTCACATTTAAAAAGAAATAAGGGAAGGGATTGTCCTTGGAATTCGGAATATTGAGTTTTAAGACCAAGCCGTTAAACAAGGCAAAAATCATATAAACCAAGGGCAAGATGGTCCACAAGACTGGATCCCAGATCTTGTATTGACCCTGTTTATCAAAGAAGAGGGTATCGGCTAAAAACCAAAGTGGAACGATATAGTGGCAAAGGAAATTTTCCACACGGTAAAAGTCTGTCGCAATCGGAGCAAGCATAAAATGGTAAATCACACAGGTAATCATTATACTCATGGTAACGCCACCCTTGAGACGAAGCAAGGTCGGACTTTGCCAATTTTCACCTGAACGGCTCATCACACGGAGCAAATAGCCCGTGAAAATCGTTACCAAAAGATTAGACAACACAGTGTAGTAAAGGAGCATACCAAAGCCACCGTGCTTGGTAATCTCCAAATAAACTCCTGTAAATGCCGCTAAGAACAAGAGCACACGACTATAAAAGATAAATTTATAATTCAGTTTCATGGCTAGATTTTCTTAACAAATTCTGACTTGAGTTTCATAGCTCCAAAACCATCAATCTTACAGTCGATGTTGTGGTCACCTTCTACGATACGGATATTTTTGACACGAGTTCCTTGTTTCAAATCCTTTGGCGCACCTTTTACTTTCAAGTCCTTGATAAGGGTTACAGTATCGCCGTCAGCCAATTTATTTCCATTGGCATCGATAGCAACAACACCTTCTTCTACTTCTGCAACTTCTGCAGGATTCCACTCATAGGCACACTCTGGACAGACCAAGAGACTTCCATCTTCGTAGACATATTCTGAATTACATTTTGGACAATTTGGTAAGTTGTTCATGGGTTCTCCTTATAACATTTCACTATTTTTTGAAAATCAAAATTTCTCGCACAGCAACTATTATACCGTAAAATCCTACTTTTGACAATGTGTCCTAAGTCCAGCAAACAAAAAATCATGCAACTTTTTACAGTTACATGACTTTTAAAAGATGATTGTTCATGGGTACTTATCAAGCACCTCATGATAACAGGGGTAGCAACTATATCTTACAAACCAGGAGCTTGTCCAAGTTCTGCTGTAAGCATCCAAACTGTTTTCTCAAGTTCAGCCTTAGCCCCAACAAAGATATCGTTTGTAACGTCGTCACCTTCTTCGTCAGTCACATCCAAAGCCTTTTGGAAAAGAGTGATGAGGTAGCGGTAAATCGCTAGAACACGTTCCAAACTTTCTTCAACGTTACGGAATTCTCCTTCTTCTTCTTCGATTTCACTGTGTTGAAGGAACTCTGTCAAAGTAGAGTATGGTTTCCCACCAAGTGTAATCAAACGTTCGCTAATTTCGTCAAGATAGCCATCAAGACTGTCCATGTATTCATCCATTTTTGGATGCCATACCAGGAAGCCACGGCCACGCATATACCAATGAACTTGGTGAAGGGCAATGTGAGCCACATACAAGTCCGCTACTGCTTGGTTCAATACTTCCTTTGTTTTTGCCAATGCCACTGGCGCTGCTTTAGATAATGTTGTTACGTCTTTTACTGCTTCTTTTTTCAATTCAACCATATTTCTTACCTCTTTTCATTTTTTTATAACCACTTCACAGTAGCTATAATACAAGTATACTACTCCCAGAAAACAATAGCAAGGAAAGTGTACTATCTGAGAAAAGTTGCAATAGACTGATAATTTAAGAAAAATCTAGCCTTATTTTATTAGCTGACTTGATCGGATTTACTCGAAAATTGACTTTGATAAAGGTCGTAATAGAAGCCTTTTTCTTGGAGCAAGCTTTCATGATTTCCCTGCTCAATAATCTGTCCATCTTTAAGAACGAGAATCTTATCCGCTTCTTGAATGGTCGAGAGACGATGGGCGATGACAAAGCTGGTTCTCCCCTTCATCAACCGTTTCATGGCTTTTTGAATCAAGAGTTCCAAACGGGTGTCAACAGAGGAAGTCGCTTCATCCAAAATGAGAATTTTAGGATTGGCTAGGAGAGCACGCGCGATGGTCAAGAGTTGCTTTTGCCCGAGGGAAATATTGCTGGACTCTTGATTCATCTCCATATTGTAACCACCAGGAAGAGTTCGAATAAAGTGGTCTACATTTGCTGCTTTGGCAGCTTCTATTATTTCCTCATCACTGGCGTCAAGATTTCCAAAACGTAGGTTTTCTTTGATAGTACCTTCATAAAGCCAAGCATCCTGCAAGACCATCCCAAACTGACGGCGGTAGTCTTGTCGTGACAACTGACGGATATCCTGCCCGTCAACCAAGATTGCACCTGCTGTAACATCGTAAAAACGCATGAGTAGATTAATCAGGGTTGTTTTACCAGCTCCAGTCGGACCTACAATCGCTACCATCTCTCCCGGTTGAACTTCTAGATTAAAGTCTCGAATCAATGGTTTGTTTTCAACATACTGGAAATCAACCTGCTTGAAGGTCACCTGACCTGTTAAGGGTTCAAGGATTTCGAGTTCTTCTCCCTCGACTTCCTCTGTCTCATCCAAGATGTCAAAGATGCGGTCTAACGAAGACTTGGCACTTTGCATTTGACCCGCAAGTTGTGTAATGTTTTGGATAGGCTGGCTAACCTGCCAAACGTACTGAACAAAGGCCTGCATATTCCCTACTGTCAAACGACCTGCAATAACCTGCAAACCACCAAGAACTGCAACGATCAGATAGGTCAAGTCCGATACAGCATGAAGGGCTGGCATCATGAGCCCAGAGATAAAGCTGGCTTTAAAGCCAACACGTTGGAGGTCGTCTGTAATCTTAGAAAATTCTTTATGAGAAGTTTCCTCACGACCATAGAGCTTCAAGACATTAAAACCTGTGAGATTTTCCTGCACATAGCCATTCATCCGTCCTAAAATAGCTGCCTGTTCTTTAAAATAAGGCTGAGAACGTTTCAGGATGCTTCTGGCACCAAAATAGGTCACTGGAATGGATAGAATCACCACTATAGCCAGTTGAAAGTTCAAGTATAAAACCATTCCCATCACGAGGACAATCGTCAGAACGGCATTGACAATTTGGAGGAAAGACTGTTGAAGAGCGTTGGACACTGTCTCAACGTCACTGGTAAAGCGCCCCAACAAATCACCAAATTGGTGTTTGTCAAAGAAGGATACAGGGATACGATTGATCTTTTCAGTCATTTCATTTCGCAGATCTTGGGTCATAGACTGGACCGCATTGGTCATGAAATAGTTGGAATAATAAGACCCAAGTTCATACAAGAGACCTCTAAAGAGGTAAATGATTAAAACAGTTCCGATGTAGCCAGTATTGATACCAGCACCTGCAAGACCATTAGCCATATCTAAGAGATTCTTTGTCAACTCCGTAATGGCTAGCCCCAAGACAAAAGGCTCCAAGACACTCATGATCACACTCAAAATTTTTAGAAAGACTGCAAAGAAAACAGAAAAACGGTAGGCTTTTAAATAGCTCCACAAACGAGCCAAACTAGATTGTGTTTTCATATTTCCTCCTATTCTTCTGTAAGAGATGCATTTTTCAACTGCGACTCAGCTATTTCACGATAGATGTCATTTGTCTCCATCAATTCCTCATGGCGACCGCGACCCACGATTTCTCCCTTATCAAGAACGATAATCTGGTCCGCATCCATGATGGTTCCGACACGTTGAGCGACAATTAGAACCGTAGCATTCTGCGTGACTTCCTTGAGACGACGGCGTAAAATAGCATCTGTGCGATAATCCAAGGCTGAGAAAGAATCGTCAAAAATATAGATATCAGGATTCTTTATAACAGCTCTGGCAATTGATAGGCGTTGTTTCTGTCCCCCAGAAAGATTGCTTCCGCCTTCAGCTAGATGGGTCGCAAAGCCTTCTTCTCGGCTTTCGATAAAATCTTTGGCTTGCGCCACATCCGCTGCCTGATGTAGGTCTTTGTGACTGGCATCTTCCTTCCCATAGCGAATATTCTCAGCGATGGTTCCTGTAAAGAGTAAAGCCTTCTGTGGGATAAATCCAATCTTTTGACGAAGAGACTTAAGTCTATAATTCCTCACATCGACACCATCAACTTTGATTTTCCCGAGGGTAACATCGTAAAAACGGGGAATCAATTGCACAAGAGAGGATTTTCCAGATCCGGTCGAACCGATAAAGGCAATGGTTTCACCTGGTTTGGCGCAGAACGAAATGTTGTGCAAAACAGGATTCTCCGTCTCACCAGGATAGGCAAAGGTGACATTTTCAAATTTCAAATAGCCATGGGTTGCTGTCTCTCTAACACCTCCTTCATTGGGATCAATGGAAATCGGCATGTCCATGACTTCTTTCAACCGTTCACTCGAAACGGCTGTACGAGGATACATGGTGAAGAGATTGGATAGGAAAAGGAAGGACAAGAGGGCGTGGAAACTATATTCGATAAAGGCCACCAGGTCCCCAATTTGCAAGCTTCCTTGTTTGATAGGGTCCAGAGCGAACCAGACAATAGCCACAATCATGGCAATGATAATCTGAACAAACAAGGGTTCTGTCAGACCAGTTAGTTTAAACAGACGATTGGAATTAGCTGCATAGACCGCATTTTGCCCTGCAAAGCGCTCCTCTTGAAACTCCTCACGAGCAAAGGCACGGATGACGCGGAGCCCCATCAGGTTTTCCCTGGCATATTGATTTATCTTATCTAAGGTAGCCTGCTGCTTCTCTGACAGAGGTCGCGTCTTGACCGCTACATAAATGACCACCACGGCCAAGAAAGGTACTGCAAAAGCTACTATCCAAGCCAATGACGGGCTGGTCAAAAATATCATTAAAATACTAGATAGCATCATCATGGGGGTGATGACACCCAGTTTTAAGGTCTGTTCTGCAAACTGCATGAGAACAAAGGCATCACTGGTAATACGAGTAACCAGTGAAGATACTCCTATCTTTTCATATTCATGATGAGAATACTCTTGTAGTTTGGCATAGAGATCATCCCTCATATCCTTGACCATATGGGTCGTCAAGTTACTAGCAGCATAGGCTAAGACTATACGCCCCAAGGTTCCAACTAGGATAATCACCAGCATGATTGCAGCCCAAACATACAATTGATGCTCATTTCCTTTGTTCACACCTTCATCAATTATCCGAGCCAGAACAGTTGGCAGTCCAAGATTGACGATAACAAAGAAAACCGCGCCAAAGAAATCCAAGAATAACCACTTGGGATATTTTTTCAAATAAGACCAAATATAGAGCATAACTCCTCCTTTCATAACTTTTTGATACAGAAAAGAGCGCGCATCCGCACGCCTTTCCTTCCCTAAGGAACTTTCATAATCTAAAAAATTCCTTTTCACAAGAATGCCCCAAGTAAAAACAAGACAGGCAGTCAAAGTCACCTAGTACTTTTTGACTGTCTGTCTGGAATAACTTAGATTATTTTACAAAATCAAGCAATGCCAAGAAGCTTTCAGCTTCAAGTGATGCTCCACCAACAAGAGCTCCGTCCACATCTGGGCAAGCCATGTATGAAGCAACGTTTTCAGGTTTAACTGAACCACCGTATTGAACACGAACTTTGTCAGCAACTTCTTGACCAAAGTCAGCAGCTACAACGTCACGAACAACTTTACACATTTTTTGTGCGTCGTCTTGTGAAGCTGATTTACCAGTACCGATAGCCCAGATTGGCTCATAAGCGATAACTGATGCAGCGACTTGTTCAGCTGTCAATCCAGCCAATGCAGCAGATACTTGAGCACCTACGAATTCAGCTGCTTTACCAGCTTCGTAAGTTTCAAGTGACTCACCACAACAGATGATTGGAAGCATACCATTTGCAAAGATTGCTTTTGCTTTTTTGTTGATATCTTCGTCAGTTTCATGGAAGTAGTCACGGCGTTCTGAGTGACCGATAACAACGTAGTCTGTACCGATTTCTTTCAAAACTTGTGGGCTTGTTTCACCAGTGAAAGCACCTGCATTTTCAAAGTAGCAGTTTTGAGCAGCAACTTTAAGGTTTGAACCTTTAGCAGCAGCAAGAACAGTTGTCAAGTCAAGTGCAGGAACTGCGATACCAGCTTCAACAAGGTCTGATGAAGGAAGTTTTGAGGCAACGGCTTCAACGAATGCTTTTGCTTCTTCTGGATTTTTGTTCATTTTCCAGTTACCAGCGATAAATGGTTTACGTGACATTTCACATACCTCTTTTTTCATTTTATTTTCTATTATTTTATCATATTTATAAGGAGCTTGCAAACCTTACTCTAATTTTCAATATTTTTCAAGCGACTAATCTTGCCACAAATTCATGGCATCGAGAAAATCGGCTGAAGCTTGAACTTGTTTAGGATTGTTTGCTTCTCTCTCAGCTCGTTTAGCTTCCACTTGGGCCACAGAATAGATGCCTTCATGACGCCAATTCCGAAGGATAGCCTGAATATATTTCCAATTTGGTTTGCCATTTAGAACGGCCTCTCGGAGAGCTTCTTTGATCAAATCTGCCCTGATTCCGTCTTCTTTGACAGTCTTGGAAAGATCTTCGATTTCGAACGGCGTTAACAAACGTCCTAATTCCTGCTGGAAAGTCTCAACCAAATCCTTCAATTGATTTTGAGGATTTGGGGCAGTTGCAGCTGGAGTTTGACTATCCAACAAGCTATCCAAGCGTTCAAAAGCCAAACTAGCATCAAAAATGAGTTCAATCTCCCCATTTAGTTCAATGGTTCGATATTGTAGTAGCCCATTTTCAGTCAAGTTTGAAATGGATTGGTTGACATCTGCAAGTTCTTTTCCAATAGTTTCTGCGATTTGGCTTGGCGACAGCTCATCCAAAGCAGATGTATTTTGTAGATAGAAAAATTGCCAGACGAGAAAATCATCACTGGAAGGAAAAAGTTCCTTAAAATGCAAGAGCAGGGCACTTGGCAAGACCAAGTTCCCTGATTTAAAAGCGTCAAAATATGTCATAATTCCTCTTATAAATATCCAAATGAAGCCGCATCGTCCTCTACCTTTTTCCAGTCAAAAGGAGTTTCCTGATAGACAGCATAGTTAACCCAGTTACTGAAAAAGAGGGCAGCTGATGAAGACCAACAGAGACACGGTGTCTCATTCACATCATCATTTTTGAAGTAATTTTCTGGAATATGAGGATTAAGTCCTGCCTCACAATCACGAAAATACTCTTTTGCTAGAGTATCACGGTCATATTCTAAATGACCAAAACTATAAATCTCACGAAGATCCCGACTGGCTAAAATAGAAACGCCGACTTGTTCTCCCTCAGAGAGGATTTCCAGATTGGTTTTTCCTAATATCTCTTCCTTATAGATTTCTGTATAACGAGAATGGGGAGCTACATAGCTATCATCAAAACCACGAAAGAGAAGATGGCCCTCTTTCAAGGTATCCTGCGGGTAAATGCCTGACAATTTCTGCTCCATCTGGTGTTTATCAACTCCATAGCGAGCATAAAGACCTGCTTGGGCACCCCAGCAGATATGAAGGGTCGAATAGACATGGGTCTTGGACCACTCAAGCACCTGACTGAATTCCTCCCAATAGTCCACTTCCTCAAATGGTAAATGCTCAATCGGAGCCCCTGTGATAATCATCCCATCAAAATACTCGTCCTTGACTTCAGGAAAAGTTTTATAAAAAGTCTCCATATGCTCTGCACGAGTCGTCTTGGAACGGTGGCTCTCCATATAGAGAAAGTCTATGTCCAATTGCAAAGGAGTATTTGCTAAATGCCGTAACAACTGGGTCTCTGTGACCACTTTTTTGGGCATTAGGTTTAAAATCAAAATTTTCAAGGGACGGATATCTTGGTGGGCCGCACGTTGATCATCCATGACAAAGATATTCTCTGTCCGTAAAATCTCAACAGCTGGCAATTTTTTATCAATTCTAATCGGCATAACCTTCTCCTAACTGTACTCTTTTAGAAATAATTGAATGTGTTTGAAGTCAAATCTCAAACACTTAGTCCTTTTATTATACTGCAAGAAGATATAGTTTTCAATTATAGTTTTTCTCTAACTAGCTATAGTTTGTTTATATAGCAGATGAAGAGAAAACAGCCCCAAGGACTGTTTTTCATTAATAATGCATAAGTACCTTGTAATCGTAGTTACCGATTTTTTCACGGCCTTTAAGCTCATCAAGTTCAATCAAGAAAGCACAACCTGCTACAACTCCACCAAGTCTTTCAATCATTTCAATGGTTGCCTTGACGGTTCCACCTGTCGCCAAGAGGTCATCTACAATGAGAACACGTTGACCTAGTTTTATGGCATCAGCGTGCATGGTCAAGGTATCAATACCGTACTCTTTTTCATAGTCAGCCGCAATCACTTCACGTGGTAATTTCCCTGGTTTACGAACAGGTGCAAAGCCAATCCCCAACTCAAAGGCAACGGGACAACCGACAATAAATCCACGGGCTTCTGGTCCCACGATCATGTCGATTTTCTTGTCAGTTGCATACTGAACGATTTCACGAACAGCATAGCTATAAGCATTACCATCTGCCATCAATGGGCTGATATCACGGAAGGTGATGCCTTCCTTGGGATAATTTTCAATCGTTGCGATATAATCTTTTAAATTCATCTTTTTCTTTCTTTCAAAGTTTTTTACTCTCTATTATACCATATTTTCTGTGAAAGAAGAAGAGGAAAGCACTTTTCCTTGATCCATCAGGATATAAATGAACTCATTTTTTATAGAATGAAAATATCATCAAAAAAACGAGCACTTTTGTACTCGTTTTTATAAATTTATTGATTAAAGTGAGTTCACGTCAACCTTGATACCAACACCTTGAGTAGTTGTGATTGTCAAGCTTGTTACGTAAGTTCCTTTAGCAGTAGCTGGTTTAGCTTTTTGGATTGTTTCGTTGAATGCTTTGAAGTTTTCAACCAACTTGTCAGCTTCAAATGAAACTTTACCGATGATAGCTTGTACGATACCTGCACGGTCTGCACGGTAAGTGATCTTACCACCTTTAGACTCTTCAACTGCTTTAGCAACATCCATTGTTACAGTACCAGTTTTAGGGTTTGGCATCAAGTTACGTGGTCCAAGGACACGTCCAAGACGTCCAACAAGAGCCATCATGTCAGGTGTAGCGATAACTACATCAAAGTCCAACCAACCGTCGTTGATTTTAGCAACTAGGTCGTCTTCACCAACGAAGTCTGCACCAGCAGCTTTTGCTTCTTCAGCTTTTGCACCACGTGCGAAAACAAGAACGCGTGAAGTTTTACCAGTACCGTTTGGCAATACCATTGCGCCACGGATTTGTTGGTCAGCTTTTTTAACGTCAATGTTCAAGTTGTAAGCAACTTCTACAGTTGCATCAAATTTTGCAAAGTTAGTTTCTTTTGCAAGAGCTACAGCTTCTTCAACGCTGTACGCTTTTGTGCTGTCGATTTTCTCAAGAGCAGCACGAAGTTGTTTGCTTTTTTTAGCCATTTTCTATTCTCCTTGTAAGTGGTTCAATCGATTTTCATCTCCCACGTCACTCCTCGAAATGATGAAGTCTTGCGGGTTATATTGGGATGTTATTGATTAGTCAACAACAGTGAATCCCATAGAACGAGCAGTACCTTCGATCATACGCATTGCAGACTCAAGGTTTGCAGCGTTCAAATCTGGCATTTTAGTTTCTGCAATTTCTTGTACTTGCGCACGAGTAACTGAAGCAACTTTTGTTTTGTTAGGTGTACCTGATCCTTTTTCAACACCTGCAGCTTTTTTCAAAAGAACAGCAGCTGGTGGTGTTTTAGTGATGAAAGTAAAAGATTTGTCTTCGTATACTGAGATAACAACTGGAATGATCATCCCAGCTTGATCAGCTGTACGAGCGTTGAACTCTTTTGTGAATCCCATGATGTTGATACCAGCTTGACCAAGAGCAGGTCCAACCGGTGGAGCTGGTGTAGCTTTACCAGCAGGGATTTGCAATTTTACAAGTTTTTCGACTTTTTTAGCCATTTTTAAATCCTCCTTTGTGGTTTTGGCGGTAATGTAAGATTTTTACCTCCCACAAGTATGCTTTACACATACCTTTCCATTATACACTATTTATCTAAAAATGCAAGAGAAAACTTTCATTTTTAATCGACGTAATCTCCGCCTTCAAAGCCATAGTACTCTTCCAAACTGAGACCACTTGCAGCAATTTCTTTGGCTTCTTTTCCAACGTAGCGGAGATGCCACTCTTCTGCCATGTAACCAGTCTCTTTTTCCTTGCCCTTGAGATAGCGAACAACAAAGCCATAGTCAGCTGCATGGTCCAAGAGCCACTGTGCTGCCTTCTCTTCAGTAACTAAATCACCATCTGTCCCAATAAGGTCAAAAGCAAGACCTGTCTGGTGTTCACTGTAACCTGGTCGTGCTGAGTAGCGATCTGCTGCTTCCTTCCCGTCTTGATTGACATAGTCTTGGTAGAGCTTAACCTGAGTTTCATAACTTCTAAAACCACTGTAGTGGTCACTGATTGGATAACCCTCAGCCTGCATGGCTGCGATTAGTTTGAGCAACTCTGCCTTGGCTGTTGGATTTTCTCCTGGATTGTAGTCTTTTGACAAAGGATAGTGTTTATTTGCTACGATGATTTCATCGTATTTCCCTTTGATGCTGTAATAGTCACCTTTATTGACCACTTCTGCTTTTTTCTGGCTAGAAGTTTGAGATTTGCTACCCACAGTTCCTTCTTCCTTGGTACTTTGTTCTGTTTTTGAAGTATTTTCTTCAACTTTCGGTTTTTCTTGCGAACAAGCTGCAAGGGTCAACGCTAATAAACCAGATAAAATGACATATTTTTTTTTCATTTCTTTCTTCCTCTCTTAGGCCAAGCATTTCTCCAATTCATGTGATAAGGCTTTAATCATCTCTTCCAGCTCTGGTGATTGTACTTGGCAATCTTCCGCTGCCATTTCTTCCCAGGGCACCCACCAGACTGGGCCGCGGCCATTAAGTCCGTGACCTTTCATATCACCTGCTCTTCGCGGAAAAAGATGCCAATGAGCATGGGCATCACCGTTTCCTAGTAGTTCAATATTCATCTTTTCAGCCTCAAATGCTTTGGCGACTGCTTCTTGGACCAAACTCATTTCCTCTAAAAAGTGAAGTTTTACAGGATTCTCCATATGATGGAGTTCTGTGACATGCTCTTTTGCTAAAAACAAGGTATAGCCCTTAAAGTATTGATGGTCTCCAATGACCACATAGCCTGTTTCTAGTTCTTTGACAAAGTAGGGATTTTCCCCAGCTTTGATGAGTTCAATTCTCTGACAGATTAAGCACATTCTATGATACCGCCTCGCTCTTGAGATAGGCATCAACCATACGCTCAGTCGCCACTACTGAATCAATGTGTGTTCGTTCGTAAGAGTGACTTGACTCAATACCAGCTCCAAGGAGGGCATGTTTGACCTCGGCTCCTGCTGACATAGCTGCGGAAGCATCCGAACCATAAAATGGATAGATATCCAGCTTAAATGGAATATCTTGCTCTTTTGCCAAAGCTACCAAGTGTTGACGGAAGTCGTAGTGATAGGGACCTGAAGCATCCTTGACACAGATAGATACTGTGTACTCATCTGTCTGTTGGTCATCTCCCATTGCACCCATATCCACAGCCAAATATTCTACTACCTGAGCAGGAATATTGGAGTTAGCACCATGACCCACCTCTTCAAAGACTGAAAAAGCAAAATGAGTAGTTACTGGCAATTCAATCCCCTCTTCCTTATAAACACGAAGAAGATTGAGCAAAATCGCTGCGCTGACTTTGTCATCCAAGTGGCGAGACTTGATAAAACCAGTCTCTGTCACGACAGTTCGCGGATCGAAGCTAATAAAGTCACCGACCTCGATACCCAAGGCACGCGTTTCTTTTTCATTGGTCACTTTTTCATCCAAACGCACTTCCATATTGTCCTGAGTGCGTTCAGCAGTTCCAGCATCTTTGTAGACATGGCAAGATGTCTGGTGAATGAGGATAGTTCCAGATACCGTTTTACCTGTACTAGCCACATGAACAGTACAGTTTTCTCCCTCAATCATGTTCCAAGGAAAACCACCGATACGATCCAATTTGAGACGACCGTCAGATTTAACAGCACGTACAATGGCTCCGAGTGTGTCCACATGGGCAGTTACATAGCGATGTTGTTCGTCGTTTTGACCTTTGATTGTTACATTGACACCACCCTTTGCTGTGCGAACAGGCTGGTAACCAAGCTCTTCTAAAGTATGGACTAGGTAGTCTGAAATCTCACGAGTAAAGCCCGTCGGAGATGCAATAGCGGTTAATTCTTTGATATAGTTTATAGTCTGATTCATTTCTTCACCTCTTTTGCTACCTATTATAGCACATTTCAGTAGAGAGGAAAAAAGAAAAATCACTCCTGTAGAGTTGACTTACAAAAGTGATTTCTATTTTTTATTCCATCTCAAAAACGTCACTCTCTTGTTTGTTTGGTAGAACCAAGGAAAGCAAAATTCCAATAATAGCTGGCACTAACCATGGTAGAGAGGCAGCTGCAAAAGGTAGAGCATTCACAAGGTTTGCTAGAAACTCAATCTTAAAGGAACTGCCAAGGACGCTTGCAAGAGCAATAGCTGTAACAAGTCCAATAGTTAATTGCATACCTGGTTTTGATAGGGCGACAAACTTATTAACAATCACAATCATCACAATGGCAATGGTGATTGGGTACAAGATTACTAGTACTGGAACTGAATACTTGATGATCGCATCTAAACCGAGGTTTGCAATAGCAAATCCAATCAAGGTAAAGGCAGTGGCATAGACCTTGTAGCTGATTTGTGGGAAACGACCGTTAAAGAACTCTGCTGTCGACACAATCAAGCCAACTGTCGTTGTGAAGCAGGTTACAGTTACCATAACAGCAAGGAAGAGTTGAGCTGTCGAACCAAAGATTTCCTGAGTTGCTTGCGACAAGATATAAACACCTGGTGTTCCACCCTTCATCGCTTCTGCTGGTACTGGGAAATGATTTCCAAGGAATCCTAAACCGATGTAAAGAGCGCTAAAGGCAAGAGCTACAACGATACCAACCACCCAAATAGTTGAAATGTATTCTTTCTTACTGGAGAATCCAAGTTGTTTCAAGGTTTGAACAGCAATCACACTAAAAGCGACTGAGGCAAGGGCATCCAAGGTGTTATAACCTTCTAGGAAACCTGTACCAAAGGCAGAAGCTTGATAAGCATCTGAAGCCGCTTGAGGGCTGGTTCCACCATATTTGAAGGCACCTAGTACAACCAAGATAACGATCAACAAGGCAAAGACTGGTGTCAAGATACGTCCGATTCGATCCAAAATCTTTGAAGGATTGAGCGAGATCAGATAGGCCGCTGCAAAGTACAGTACGGTAAAGATAATCAATCCAAGCCCTTTATTTGCTTCAGATAAGAGGGGGCTGATGCCGACCTCATAAGCTGTTGTTGCTGTACGTGGGATAGCAAAGAAGGGGCCAATCGATAGATAGAGGACTGCAAGATAAAGCGTCGCAAACCAAGGTGAGATTTTCTTAGAAATCTCGTGAATGTAACCTTTAGGGTTTAGCGTTCCAATAATAAGTGTCAAGACGGCAATACCGACACCCGAAAATACAAAACCTGCGATGGCAGGAAGAAACTGTTCTCCAGATAGGGCACCTAGAGAAGGCGGAAAAATCAAGTTCCCCGCACCAAAAAATATTCCAAACAGGAGCAAGCCTGTTAGGGCACCTTTTTTAGCCATAAAAATCTCCTTCATATTTCTAAAACACTGACCTAGTATACCATGATTAAGACTCTGAAAAAAGTATCCAAAATTAATCATTGAATGTTTTCAATATTTTTAAAAATAAGAATTATCTAAAAATAAATTTCTCCTACCTAGTCCACACCAAGTAAGAGAAATGCAAAATTTTAAAGATTTTCAAAGGCCGTCATTCCACCTTGGACATTGATGACCTTGTATCCATGCTCCTCTAAGAACTGGCAAGCACGAGCTGAACGAATGCCCGACTTACAGATGACATAATAGAGTTGGTCAAGTTCCAACTCTTGGTAGCGATCCGCTAACTCAGAAAGAGGAAGAAGCTGGACTCCTTCTAAGTGAAGGGCTTCAAATTCATCTACTTCCCTCACATCCAATACAGAAAGTGGCTCTTTCTGGTAAAGTTGGTAAAATTTGTCAAAAACAATTTCTTTCATCATTTCTTCTTTTTGATGCCATTAAGGCAAGATTAAAACCCCATAGGTAAATCCAATCGACTCTAAAAATCGGAACAAGTCTTGGGTTTTAATAAAGATGGTCTTTTCATTAGTATTGGGATGGAAAGTCATGATATCCTCCGATACAATGTCCTTATCAAAATAAACTAGAATGTCTTTTTCATCATTATTTAACAAACCAAAAGGTGATACTGTTCCTGCTGGTAGGTTCATTTTCTCAGCCAAGGAGTCCAATGAGGCCATGCGAATCCGATTGGCTCCCACTTGAACTTTAAAGTCATCCATATCCAATCGTTTCTTGTCATCCATTATGAGTAGATAGTACTGGGTTTTCTTCCTATTGGTCAAAAACATGGACTTAGTCCGGACTCCTTCCATTCCTTCAATATAGCTATCTGCCTGCTCCGTCGTAAATACAGACGGGTGCTCCACTACATCAAAGGTAATTCCCAACTCTTGCAAGGTATTAGCTACTTGTTGATAGGCATCCATAGTTTTTCTCCTTTATTGATGAATAATCTTTTGTACCAGTGCTTGCAATTCTGGCACCACTTCTACCTCAAACCAAGGATTTTTGGCCATCCAGATTTGATTTCGTGGTGAGGGGTGCACCAGAGGGAAAAATTCTGGTAGATAGTCTTTGTAGTGTTTCACCCGCTCTGTTACCTTGCCACTAACTTTCTCATGTAAATAATAGGCTTGGGCATATTGCCCAATCAAGAGAGTTAATTGGATATCGGGCAACTCTTGCAAGAGTTGCGGATGCCATTTTTCTGCGAAACCTGTACGAGGTGGAAGGTCGCCTGACTTGCCATGTCCAGGAAAGTAAAAATCCATTGGCAGAACTGCAAAATAACCTGAATTGTAAAAGGTGTCCTCATCCACACCTAGCCACTCACGCAAGCGATCGCCGCTCTTATCCTTCCAATAAATCCCAGCTTCTTGTGTTTTAAGCCCCGGTGCCTGACCAACAATATTGATGCGAGCAGTCTTTGGCGCCGCAAAGAGAGGTTCGATTCCGCGTTCTGTATAGCTGGTATTTTGCGGATCCGCCATAATGGCTTGCTTGATTCTTTCGATTTGAGACATCTGTTTTCCCTCCAAAAAGAAGTCCAAGCATAACATCTCAGACTTCTATCGTTTTATTTGATCAATTCATAAATAGCTTCGGCATAGATTGCTGCTGCTCGGAAGAGATCGTCCAAGGCGATAAATTCGTTGGCTTGGTGCATGGTATCGATTGAGTCCGGGAACATGGCACCGTAGGCAACCCCACGTTCCAGCAAGCGACCAAAGGTACCACCACCGATGACTTGCTCGTGACCTTTAAGACCAGTTTGTTTTTCATAGACATTCAACAAGGTTTGAACGAGTGGATCTTCCATTGGTACATAGTGAGGGGTGTGACCGTGTTCAGAAAGGCTAACAGAAGCAACTGGCAAGTTTTCAAGGACTGACTGGATCTGCTCTGGACTTGTTCCTTTTGGATAACGGAAGTTAAGAGCAATGGTATTGTCAGCACTTGTTTCATCGAAGCGGAAGACACCGGCATTCATAGAAAGGGCACCCATCTTTTCATCTACATGAGCAACCTTGAGATTTTCACCCTCATGGTCGTTCAAGAGAATCTTACCAGCGATGTCGAGGTAGTCTTTTGCAGGTCCTGCAAAGTCAAACTGACTGAGGAAAAGTGCCAGGTAGGTCGCACCATTGACACCTGAAGCAGGCATAGCACCATGAGCTGATTTACCAATGATGGTCACCTTGTATTTGCCAGATTCTTCTTTGATTTCTCCTCTAAGTTTGTGTTCTGCAACAAAGGCATCTAGTTTAGCTTGCAAGTCAGCCAAGTCACCTGAAACGACTGCTGTTGCTGATTCAGGTACCATGTTTTCACGCAAACCACCTGTGAAGCTGTGAAGGCGAGCCGCACCTGTATTTTCACCTGCAAAGTGGAGGTATTCAGTGATGTTCCCTTTTTCACCATTGATGATAGGGAATTCAGCGTCTGGAGAGAAACCGAAGTCTGGTTTCGCTAGTCCTACATGTTCAAAGTAGTAGTCCATGTCTGCCCAACCTGATTCTTCGTCTGTTCCGACGATGAAACGAACTTTCTTAGAAGTTGGAAGTCCCAATTCTTTGATGATTTTCAAACCATAGTAACAAGCAGTTGTAGGTCCCTTATCATCTGAAGCACCACGCGCATAAAGGCGACCGTCTTTGATAGTTGGTGTATAAGGGTCCGTGTCCCAACCGCTACCAGCTGGCACCACGTCCATGTGGGCAAAGATTCCGAGAACTTCTTCTCCTTCACCAAACTCAAAATGTCCTGCGTAGTTATCGACATTCTTAGTTGGATAGCCGTCACGGTCTGCGATTTCAAGGAATTTTTCCAAGGCTTTTACTGGGCCAGGTCCAAATGGATGTTGCGCATCTGCCTTGCTATCATCACGTTCTGAATTGATTTCCAAAAGGCTAAACAAGTCAGCCAAGAGGTCTTCTTTGCGTTTTTCTACTTCTGCTGTAAAATCAATTGCTGTCATTTTTTCTTCTTTCTATCTTTTCTCGATGATTTCATCCACTGGCAAGCGGTAGCTTGGTTCCAACTTTTCATCTGTGTAACCCACTGTGATCAAGAGTTCTGGGCGGAAACGGTCTTCGATATCCAAAACTTCGTTGGCTTTTGATTTGTCAAATCCAAGGATAATGTTAGAACCGATTCCTTGGTCTGTCAGAGCCAAAACCAAGTTCATGGCAACCAAACCAGCATTGAGAGCTAGGTAGTCACTGACCTGTTGTTCACTGTAACGCGCAAACTCGGCAGGCAGATTCTTCATAAAATATTGAAGTTGCTCTTCAGAAAAGTTATTAGCACCACCAACTCGGGCAATCTTACGAGCACGTTTTGCCAAATCTGTGTCTGTAAACAAGGCAATGGTTACAGGCGCTGATGATACCTGTTCAAAGTTCGAACCGTAAGCCAATTTTGCCAGTTCGGCATTTTTCTCACGAACAACCACAAACTTCCATGGCTGGCTGTTGTGGGCACTTGGGGCTAAAGTTGCGATTTCAATAGCTGTGCGAACATCTTTGGGATCAACTGGCTTATCAGTGAAATGCTTGGTCGCATGACGTTTTTTATTTAATTCAAGAAATTTCATAATCGATTTCCTTTTCTAATTCTACTGCTTCCATTCTACCATATTTTGAAAGAGCTTGCAGAGATTTTTCATAGAGTTAGTACTTCTTTCAAACTCTCTGCTATTTATTTGAAGCTCTTTAAGTAGGTATCGCTTTAGATTTGAAGCAATCAAAAAGCAGGTGATCGAACACCTACTTTCTTATATTATTGACCAGATGTGTATGGAGCAATTGCTTTATAAGCCGCTTCCAGCGCTTTCTTCATTGTGTCACGTCCAGTTTTCAACTGTTGAACAAATAGAGTACGAGTTTGTTCTGGCACTACTGTATCATCAGAACCAATACTTGAAAGGCTTTCGTTAAATGACTCTCTTACAGTCTCCATAGACTTAAGCGCTGGTTCAACTTGGGCGTTATATGCTTCTTTTCCACTCTCTGGAATTTTCTCCCCAATTTCAACTGCATGCTTTTTATAATTGTCGACTAGTTTACCAAAGACTTTCTTCACATCTCCAACAGTTTTAGCATTGTCAATTTCTTCATCGGTGATCAAAACAACCTCATTATTTTCTGTCTTTGAACTAGACGTTGTTGATGAAGCCTCTGAAGAAGTTTTCTCTACAGAGCTTGAAGTCTTAGTCGAAGAGTCAGACGTTGTTTTCCCTGAACATGCTGCTAAAACAACAACAGATAAAAGAGCCATACTGGCTGTAATAATTTTCTTCATAATGTTCTCCTTTTTATTAAGAATTAAGTTCATTGTATAACAAAATAATTTCAATGTCAAACTTTAGCTAAGCCATCTTTTCTTCCTTATTGTCTGACTCTTTTCTAAATAATTCGGCTACCACCTCACTTCAAATTAAGGGCGTCCATTTTATTTCTAACTTTGCAGAAAATCAAAATAATCTTTCACATCCTCTACATATCCATGCTTTTCAATTAAACTAGCTAAAAGTTCCAGATTGTGCCCCTGATAGTTGTCTTCTCGTCGTAGCTCTTCATACATTTCGATAAAGGGAAGACCCTTGGACTTGGCCAATTCTAACTCCGCTTCATAGTCATAAGCGACTTTACGAAACAGGATATTTACCAATTCCCCATCTTCAACCTCTATCACGGCATACTGGGCACGGTGATTTTTTAACGCCTCCCAGTTAAAATAGGGCATACCAATTGTACCTGGATTGATAATTTGTTGCCCTTGGCTGCCATAGCGAAGCAACTGTTTGTGGACATGACCGTAAACTGCTACATCTGTCTCCTCATCAAGTAGCTGGTCAAATTTCTCTGTATCATTGTCAACCAACAAGTCACCACCATAGTTCTTATCAGGCAAATTATGAGAAAGAGAAAAACGCAATCCGTCAACTTCTTTCTTTTCTAGCAAAGGTAAGCTTCGTAGCCAGACAATCGTTTCAGGATCCATTCGCTCCATCAAATACTGTGTCATACGTAAGAGCTGGACTTCCTGTGGATCTTCTAAGCCATATTGACCATCTAAGGCCTCTAGGACACAATCATCCCAATTGCCTCGAACACTTGCTGCAATAGGAAGTTCCTTTAACAGAGCGACCAAGTCATTTGCACCTGGACCAGGGAGGAAAATGTCTCCCATAAGCCAATATTCACTGACTCCTTGAGTTTTAGCATCTGCAATTACTGCTTCTAAGGCTGTCGCATTGCCATGAATATCTGATAAAATTGCGATTTTATGGTTCATTGTGATCTCCTTTTTCTATTTCATCTAGCCAATTGTGAAACTCCCAACGAAGAGGATCTTCCTTGCCTATTTTTTGCCTCAAATGTTCTTGATATTGAAGATAGAAGGCGTAATCTCCCCAGCTACTCCACGCTTGAGAAGGTCTTGGGATACACAATTTTTTATTAGTCCTCTCTAACACGATGTTATCTATCGGTACGTGTAAAAAAGGAAAAACAGAGTCTAGAGGTACAACCTCAAGCATATACAGATACTTGAAAGTCATATTAATCCACTTTTGAGCATGACCATAAGTGAATCGAATCCCATTTGAGCGATAGTAGTCTATAACGCTATCACAAGTCCTATGATGCCAACTATCAAAATCAGTTTGACACAACTCGTCCCGTTCCAAGAGATTTGAAATCGCTTCTTTGATACACTTAGAAGCTCGATTTCTCATCTCCAAGCGCTGTTCATCTGGCATGCCATGAAATCGCAAGGTTCGATTAAAATCAAGATAGGCTCGAGTAGTTGCAGCTAAAAATAAATCTTTTGAATTCCCAAAGTAAGCAAATCGTAAAAAAAGGAGTATATCTCTGTCAATCTCAATCCTATTCATTTCTTCTACCTTCTATCTAGATACTTATTCTAATTCTTTTAATGGTTCCGCCACTTGAGCCAACTCCACTTCTTCCTGAGGGTTCAACTTTCTTTGAACAGCTTCTGCGACTGTTCTGGGTACCCCAACTTCAACAATCTCATCCACACTAGCTTCCTTGATTTTAGTTAGAGACTTGAAATGCTTCATGAGATTCTGCTTGCGTTTAGGCCCCAATCCTTCAATTCCATCCAGTTGTGATGAAAAGGAATTTTTGGAGCGCAGTTGGCGGTGGAAAGTAATGGCAAAGCGGTGCACCTCATCCTGAATGCGTTGGAGGAGGAAAAATTCCTGAGAATTTCGAGACAACTCCACCACCTCAAGAGGATCTCCAAAGAGCAATTCATGGGTTTGGTGCTTGTCATTCTTTTGCAGACCTGCAATAGGAATGTCCAAACCCAGCTCTTCTTGGATGACTTGCTTGGCGATATTGACTTGACCTTGCCCTCCATCAATCACAATCAAATCTGGAGGAGTCAAACCGTCACGTTGTACTCGGCCATAGCGTCTGCGAATGACCTCTCGCATACTAGCGTAGTCATCTGGACCTACAACCGTTTTTATCTTGTACTTACGGTAATCCTTCTTACTCGGTTTACCATTGACAAAGATCACCATGGCCGAAACAGGGCTAGTTCCCATGATGTTGGAGTTGTCGAAGGACTCAATGCGAACTGGAGTCGGTATTTGAAGCAGGCGTCCTAGGTTTTCAATAGCTCCCTGAGTCTTTTCGACAGATTTTTCTAGCAGATTGAACTTCTGCTCCAGACTAACACGGGCATTTTTTATGGCTAGATTGACCAGCTGTTTTTTCTCTCCACGCTGAGGTTTGACAATCTTGGTATCCACCAAGGCCTTGACAGCTTCTTGGTCAATATCCTGCGGAATCAATACTTCATTGGGAACCAGGTGAGATTTTTCTTGATAGAATTGTCCCACATAGGTCAAGAAATCCTCATCCGGATCATTGTAGTAGGGGAAGAGATTGACATCACGTTCAATTAACTTGCCCTGACGGACAAAGAAAACCTGAACACACATCCAGCCCTTGTCCACATAGTAGCCAAAGACATCACGGTTTTGGAGGTCCTTGGCCATGACCCGTTGCTTGGTCCGAAGCGTTCCAATAGCTTGAATCAGATCACGGTATTCCGCCGCACGTTCAAATTCCATACTTTGCGCTGCCACTGTCATTTTACCCTTGAGTTCGTCGATGATTTTGTCATCCTGCCCTTTTAAAAAGTCAGAAACCTCCTGAGCCATGGACTTGAAGTAGGCCTCATCTTTTTTACAGATAGTGTGGGCCATACATTGACCGATATGGTAATAAAAACAGACCTTAGACGGCGGATTGGTACACTTACGAAAAGGGAAAATCCGATCCAGTAGTCGCTTGATTTCATTAGCCGCTCCAACATCGGGATAGGGTCCAAAATAAAGACCCCCATCCTTCTTTACCTGACGGGTGATAATCAAGCGAGGATAGCGCTCATTGGTGATTTTGATAAAAGGATAAGACTTATCATCCTTGAGCATGATATTGTATTTAGGCTTGTTTTCCTTGATCAGGTTGATTTCTAGGAGAAGTGCCTCAATATTGGACTCAGTAACGATAAATTCAAAATCCACAATTTCAGATACCAGAGCCTCCGTCTTGGTATCATGACTTCCACAGAAATAGGAACGCACGCGATTGCGTAGATTTTTAGCCTTTCCTACATAAATAATGGTGCCATTTTTATCTTTGTGAATGTAACAACCAGGGCTGGTCGGCAAGAGCTCTAGTTTTGATTTGATCAAGTTATTCATAGTTCCATTATAGCAAAAAGGGCGTAACAGGACGAACAAAAAGCCCCACCGATCACTTGATGGAGGAGCTTTGATTTTTTCAGATTGCACCGACTTCATCTAGTCGCTACTGGTATAGAGTTCTTGAACAGCCTTCACATCCTGGGGCTGAATCCCATAGTAGGAACCTGCCGGTTGCATGACAGAGATTTCGTTGGTGTGATCCAATCCGATGGCATGTCCCAGCTCATGTTCCGCCGTATGCACGATCCGTTCATAAGAATAACCATAGTTTGGATTGGATAGATAATAGTGATTCAGGCGAACCGTTACAGATATAAATTGATTGGTTAACAAATTGGTTTGACTTTCGGCTTGACCTGCTACAGCGGTCGATCCATCATTCATCTCACTTGCCACAATATCTGCCTGGCTAGGATCTGCAACCACCTCAAAGGTAAAGGCTCCCGTTTGATTCCAGTTTTTTATAGCTTCTGCATAGGCGCCTTGGAAGGTCTCATCCATTTGAGGTTCAATATAGATGCGAGCTGAGGCCTGAACCCACTTACCTTCTGCATGTTGGTGACTGTCTGTCTGAGACAAGACTTCCAGCGTTCCCGTCTCCTGCCATTGATTCCAGCCACCTTGACCAATCTTACTCATTTTTTCAACCTGATTGACCGCAGAATGAAAATCACCTGTCAGATACCAAACCACTCCAAAGGCAATGAGCAGTAGAATGACCACAGTCCAAACCAGACGCCAGAAGAAACGCCAAATTCCCAACAGAAATCGGAACAATAATCGAATAATCCAGAACATGACGCTCCACCTTTCATAAAAATAAGAACCTATCTTGAAATCACATTCTCCTTGATCAAGATAGATTCTCTATTTTACTGAAGAAAGCTGAAAGAAATCTAAACACTGACTCTTCAAACTCAACGTCTTAATAATTTCTTTAACAATTGAATACACTTATATTTCAATGGAGATGGATAATAACGAAATGTTCCAGCCTTACGCACAATATAGCCATTAAAATTTTGTTTAAAGCGTAATACGCCATCACTGCCATCAAAAATCCCCTGAATACCTAAAAAATTATACTTAGAAATACCACGTCTGATACTTTCCACCATCACATATTCTTGAAGAAGAGCAGGTGCATAGAATTTATTGAACTCCGTATAAGAACCACTAAAAAGATAAGTCGTTTCTTGAGGCATATAGACAAATAGACTACCAGCCAAAACCATATCCTGATGCCCATATTTCTCAATCAATTTACATGCCTCTGCCTTACGAACATCAAAGGTTTCCAATTGTCGAGATAGTTCCCTTAACTCTTTTTTCTTTTGTGCCGAATCTGGATACTTCTCAAGCAAAGATAATAGCGCATCCTTTTGTTTTATTAATTGACTTTGCCTGTTTATTAAATTTGTTAAATACTCTGAAAAATTGAGTATCGCAATCATAAACTCAGCGCGCTCTCCAAAAGAATCATAAAAATGCTCATAATATTCTAAACTTTTATCACTATATTCTCTACGTTCAGAGGTTTCTTTTGTTATATCTTTAAAAATCGGAAGTTCCTCGCGTTTCAACTTTTTCAGCTGAATACCAAAAGTCTGAGATTTTTTGACTAATTGTTTCCCCTTTTTGCTAAAACTTTGAATCAAATTCTCTTCATTCAATTCAGACAAATCTTTACAATAGAACCAATTTGGTTCCCCAGCCGGATAACCCGTCTGCAGACCATCATATTGGTAACCAAGATCTGTCAAAACCGAAATAGAGTCCACTTTTTCTTCTGTACTTGGATTTCCATCGCTATCAAATTTCTGATAGATTTCGTAAGGTTTTACAACCAACTCCAATACACCATTTTGCCTTGCATATTCCTTTAAAGCAAGATAAAATTCCGAAAGAAACTCGTTTTTAGTATAGATTGGGCCCGAATTGATTTCCATATGAAATCCACCTAACATTGGCAAGCAATAAACTAGAGCCGCAACCTGAATTTCTCCTTCCTGTTTCAAAGAAAGGTAAGTTACTTTAGCTTCCCTTTTTTCTAGCAAATCTCCCATCTGGACAGACTGCATAAAGGAACGACAAGGAACCGTTTCCGAATAATGTTGAAACTCTTCTTTAGTGAGTGTAGTCAGTGTCATATACTTACTTTCTATGATATTTTTTTCTTAATTTTTTACGCAGATCAAAGACAAGACTAATTACAGGATATAGGGGGTGAGTAGGCAGTGTGAACTCACCAAAGTACTCTTCAATGGTGGGATTAAAATTTGATTTAAACCGATAAAGGCCACCATCTTTAGCGTGCTCAATTCCTCCAAGATTTTGCCATAGAGAGCCACGCTCGAAAGCATGATGAGCCGTCTGATACCAAGTTAAAATTGGCGCATTATAGCGTTTAAATTCTTCATCCATACCTGCATATAGATTGACAGAGGTCTGGCCAAATTCTAGAGTCAAAGTCGCTGCTAAGGGAGCAATCAAAACACCTGCAGAAATATGTTTTTTCAAAAACGTAATTTCCTCGTCTAAACGTTCTTTTTCTTTCAATCTAGTTTGAAATTTTGAAGACTTAGCTGTATTTACTAAGGATTGAATAAAAATCTGATTCTGAGTCCACTGTTCTTCTAATTCTTGCAAACGCTCAGATAAATCAAGAGTTGAAAGTGTGATATAGGCATGATTTTGAAAAGTTAACAATAAATTTCTGTAATAAGCTTCATTCCTTAAGGAAATATTTTTACGTGCTTCTGTTTTCTTCATCAAAAGAGAAAAAGAATCCAGCAATTCTATTCCGCCAAACTGAACCTTGATCCCCTTGTTCTGTGCTGTTCGAATAGCTTGTTTTGTTGACTTCGAAAGTTTATCTTCACCAAAATTTTCCTTATATATTTTCGCCTGAATACGAGGCTGAATAGTATCAGCCATCCCAGTTGTTTTACCAGACCAAATAAAACCCAACTCTCTGAGGTATTGAAGTGTTACTAATGTTTCTGAATAATCTGAGTCTTGTTTATTGAGAACTGTTTTACTTAAACAAAGAGTCGGATCAATTTTGATAAATAAGGCACGTTTCCTTTTTGCAATATCTCTAAGTGAAGTAAATACAAACTCCACCAAGGCCCTGTTAGTATAATCTATAATTGGTCCCCTAGCAATATAGCACATCGTGAAGCCAAAGGGCAAGGATCTATAAAGCAAACTGGACACACCTACCAATTTATCATCCTTGTAAAAGCCAACTTTTTCATTTTCCCATTCACTTTTCACACTCGCCCAAGCGCTACTTTGCAATATATTCACTAAAGGACTCTGTCTAACAAACTCATCGTGTTCTTCATCAGGAATATCAACTTGATAACGATACATTTACTTTCCATTCTTTTTACGATAAATATTAGCTTTATTTTACTATTTTTTTGAAAAAAAATAAAGAAAAAATAATTGGGTCCCTTGCTCTGTCACCTCACTAGTATTAATAAAATCAACTTAAGCGCTCTTCCAAAACAAAGTTAATTGGTAAAGTAGCTAAAAAACGCTCCAATTGTTTTTCCCAGTAGTACCACTCGTGCTTACCTGGACTATGACTATAGGTCACCTCAAAGCCTAGTTTTTTGAGGTTTTTCACTGCGAGATTATTGGCAGAGTAGAGATAGTCTTGTTCGCCACACCAAGCCCAAAGTTTGGGTTTTTTATCCGATTTCGCAGCGATAGTTTCAAGCGAATGAGGACTGGCTGTCCAGTCTTTGATTTCTCCAAAAACTCCTCTCCAGTAGGCAAGCGATCCCAAATCCTGACTTTCAGGAGAGAATTCTTGAAAACTGAGCGCACCAGAAAAACTAGCCGCATGAGAAAAACGATTTGTCGCTAGAGCGAGTTTGAAGGAACCATAGCCACCCATGGAGAGACCTGCTATGAAGGTCTTTTCTCGCTTGCTGGTCATATTGGGGAAGAAACGTTTCATAACCTGAGGCAACTCTTCTGCTAGAGCAGTAAAGTAGTTGAAACCATACTGAGTATCTGTGTACCAGCCATTGCTAGTATTGGGCATGATAACAATAAGATTGGTTCCGCGCAACAAGCGTTCGACATTGGTACGTTTGAGCCAGCTATTTTGATTTCCCGACATTCCGTGCAAAAGATAAAGGACAGGAATATCTGTGCAATCTGGTTCAGTTACCCGACTGGCATCCGGATAGAGCACAGTAACGCCCCACTCCATATCCAAAACTTCTGAGTAATACTCAATATTCATAACTGCCATGGTTTTCTCCTTTTACTATTCTATAAGAAAAAGCCGAATTTCGACTTTTTCTGTAGGTATTCTGCTTATTATTTTGCTTCCATCACGACTGGCAAGATTGCTGGACGACGCTTGGTTTGATCAAAGAGATACTTGGTCAGATTGTCACGAACCTTGCCTTTGAGATCTGCCCAATCAAAGTCATCACCTTGAAGATACTCTTCTACCGTTTGGTTAATCAATTCTGAGCTTTCACGGAGAATATCGCGGCTCTTCTTGAGATAAACAAATCCACGCGTATGGACGCGAGCCTTAGCCACAATCTTCTTCTCACGACGGTTGACAGTGATCGCCACGATAAAGATTCCATCCTCTGACAAGACCTTACGGTCACGAAGGACCACATTTCCAACGTCCCCGATGGCATTTCCATCAATCAAGACATCACCTGCAGAAACTGCTCCAGCTGGAACAAAGTCTCCATGTTCATAAGACATGGTCGTTCCCTTTTTAGGGATGAAAATGCACTCTGGCAACATCCCAGCTGCCATGGCAGCCTTGGCATGCGCATCCAACTCACGATATTCCCCTTGGATAGGGAAGAGATATTTTGGTTGCAAGAGATTGATCATCAACTGCAAATCACGCGCATTCCCGTGTCCAGATACTCGCAAGCTTTGGGTAATGAGTTTCACCACACCACCAGCTTGGTAGATCATATTTTCCACACGCGCCATGACGGCTTCTTTGGCAATAGATGGAGTCGTTACGATATAAACCAAGTCCCCATCTTTGATTTCCACATAACGGTGGCGTCCGATAGACATCTTACGAAGTCCATTGATAGGCTCACCCATACGACCTGTCTCAAGGATAATCAACTCATGGTCTTCAAAACGAGACATTTCTTTGGGTTTGATCAAGAGACTTTCGTTGGCTAGAGACAATTTTTTAAGTCGAATCGCTGTTCGGACGATATTTTCAACATCAAAACCAGTCAGAACAACTCGACGACCTGTATCTGCAGCAGCATCAAAAACCTGCTGGATACGAGAGAGGTTGCTGGCAACAGCTGCAACGATGATACGACCTTCCCAGTCTGCAATGGTCTGGGTAATTTCCTCTCCAACTTCACTCTCGCTCGCTACCTGGATATTGCTGTCCGCATTCGCCGAGTCACTGAGAAGAGCTAGGACTCCCTCACGACCAATCTCCGCCAAACGAGCAAAATCAGTCGCATAGGATTTACTAGCCGTTTGGTCAAACTTGAAGTCACCTGTATAAACAATGCTACCTTTTGGAGTTTTCAAGACGACTCCCAAACTTTCTGGGATGGAGTGAGTTGTACGGAAGAAGGAAACCACGGTCCCTCCAAAATCAATCTCCGTATCCTCATCAATCACATGGAAGTCATTGAATTTCTTAACCGTATCATTTCCTTTGACAAAGAGTTTCGCCAACTCAATGGTCAACTCAGAACCAAACACAGGCACCTTAGCCTCTGCCAAAAGATAAGGCAAGGCACCAATAGCATCCGCATGCCCGTGGGTCAAAAAGACCCCTGCGATACGGTCGCTATTTTCAAAAAGGTATTCCATATTTGGAATGACGACGTCAACCCCAAGCTGTTCATTTTCAGGGTATTTAAGCCCCGCATCCAAAACAAAAATTGAATTGCCAATCTCAGCAATGTACATATTTTTCCCATTTTCTCGTACACCACCTAGTGTTGTTAAACTAATATTACTCATTTTCCCTCCGAAACTTAATTCATCTTGATTATAGGGTAAGTTTACCCTCTTATTCTAAAAGTTCTAAAACTTTCAGCCGAATCTTTTCCTACCATTATACCATTTTTTTGATGATTTTCAAAATGAAGGTTTGTTTCCAAAAAAGAGCTGGTTGCCCAACTCTTTCCTATCTTCTAGTTTTCTTCCATCAAAAAATCATACATTTCTTGCACCGTACCCAGCGCCATCATTTCTTGATCTTTGACGGTTTGTTTGAGATTTTGGTAAATCCGACTTTCTCCTATCTCTCGCTTTGGCGCTTCCTTATTGACTGTCATGACACCGTCTTTGATCGTCACAAAGTCCAGCTCCTCAAATACTTGAATCATCTTGATCAGCAAGATTTGTTGGATATTGAGATAAGTCGCTAAATCTTTGAGCTTGTAGCGAATATCAAACTCTGGGAACTGGTAGATGGTCTTGTACAATTTAGCAAACTGTTCTCTAGTCCCATAACCTGTCAGATAATAGGCTTTCTCAATATCATTTTTGAAATAGACAGCTGAGAAATTCTGTTCTTGAAAAATGGTCTTCAGCAAGGTAATATCCTCAGGAATGTTTTTTACAACAACTGCCTCACTATTCACCAATTTTGGCACCTCTCCAGAGAAATCCAAGACTGGAACTCCCTCCGGCAAGGCTGCGTTCTTCCCACGGATGTTAAAGAGTTGAACACCCTCCACACGCGCATCCACCATCATCAACTGAAGGGCAGTTTGGCCATTCCATTGATTGACAGACAAGGTGACTGCCAATTCTAGTTTTTTTGTTTGAGCAAACTCTGTCGCCCATCTACCTTGTCCGAAGGCTACCACTTCAAAACTCGCCTCACCCTTGGAAATTTTTAGTTTGAGGTGGGTATTGCCTGCTCCCATGGTTCTAGCACTTTCGACCTGAAAATCCTTGATATAAAAGACAGGTTTCTGATTGTCCATTCCAAAAGGCGCCAAGCGTTCAAAATTCTTGACCGTTTCAAGACTCAAAGTCTCCAAATCCAGCTCTTCATCTAGGTTTAACTTGTTCTTACCACCAGCATCTGCGCCTTTTTCACGGATATAGTCTTCCAAGACCTGAGATAAATCTGAAAGTTTCTCCACTTCCAGCGTCATTCCTGCTGCACCAGCATGGCCACCGAATGCGGTGAAGAGATCTCGATGGGGATCCAGAGCTTCAAAAATATCGACCGCTTCCACACTGCGTGCACTGCCCTTGGCACGACCATCTTCTATATTAAGAACGATGACTGTCTGCCCCAATTCCTCTAGCAAGCGCCCAGCTACGATACCCAGAACGCCAGGATTCCAGCCTTCCTTGGCCAAAACCTGGACCTTCTTCTCAGGATCCACCATGGTCTTAGCTTCTTCATAGATGGACTGAACGATTTCCTTGCGCTCTTCGTTTTTCTGATGAATCATGAGGGCAATCTCATGAGCTTCCTCGTCGTCAAATCCAGTTAACAAATCAATGGCTGGATTGGGATCATCCAATCGCCCCAAGGCATTTAAACGAGGAGCAATCTGAAAACCAACTGTTTCTTCTGTCACTTCATTGGCAGCAATCCCAGCCATATCCAGCATTTCTTGTAGACCGATGCGCTGAGTATGTCCCAACATTTCCAGACCATATTGAACCAAAATACGGTTTTCATCCGTCAAACTCACCATATCCGCAATGGTACCGATAGCGACCAAATCAAGCAATTCTACTTGCACTTCTTCTAAAAGAGCACAAGCCAGCTTGAAAGCCACTCCACATCCAGCTAGATATTTGAAAGGATAGTCCGCATCTGGATGCTCAGGGTGAACAATCGCATAGGCATCAGGAAGGGTTTCTGGCATGGAATGGTGGTCAGTCACAATGACATCCACTCCCATAGATTGGGCCAATTCAATGGCTTCGTGACCTGCAACCCCATTGTCCACTGTCACAATCAAGGAAATTCCCTCTTGCTCGATAAAGTATTTATAGACACTGGCATTGGGACCATAGCCATCGGTAAAACGATTTGGCAAATAAACACGGCATTCAGCGCCAAGCTGTTCCAAACTTTCCTTAACAATCGACGCTGAAGTCATACCATCCGCATCATAGTCACCGTAAACGAGGATATTCTCCCCTTCTTCAATGGCCTGACGAATCCGTTCCACTGCCTTGTCCATATCATGGAGCAGATAGGGGTCATGTAAATCCTCTAAAGAAGGTTCTAAAAACTTCTTTAGACTTTCTTCATCCTGAATCCCTCTTTCAAATAATAACCGAGCTACCTCAGGACCCAGTCCAGCCTTCTTGGCTATCTTTGTAAAATCCGCATCTTCTACCTGCGGGGCAAACTGCCATTCATAAGTAGGAGTTATCAAAAAAACATCCACTCTTTCTAAGAATTCTATCGTTTCATTATAACATGATTTAGGCTTTTTCTCTATTCAGATTGCTTTTTTATAAAATTTTAGTGAATTTTTTTCAGATATGATTTGACAAGAACATTCTTTTGTTGTAGAATCATGTTATAAAATCTAACACAAAGGAGATCTCTCATGGCTTTAGTAGAATTTAAACACGTCGAAAAATATTACGGAGACTACCACGCACTCCGCGACATCAATCTCCGTTTTGAAAAAGGACAAGTTGTTGTCCTGCTGGGACCTTCTGGTTCTGGGAAGTCCACTCTCATCCGTACCATCAATGGTTTGGAGGCTGTTGACAAAGGAAGTCTCCTAGTCAATGGACACCAAGTAGCAGGTGCTAGTCAGAAAGATTTAGTTCCTCTTCGTAAGGAAGTAGGTATGGTTTTCCAGCATTTTAACCTTTATCCACACAAAACAGTGTTAGAAAATGTAACACTTGCACCCGTAAAAGTTCTAGGGATTGATAAAAAAGAAGCTGAAAAAACAGCCCAAAAATATCTGGAATTTGTAAATATGTGGGACAAGAAAGATTCCTATCCAGCCATGCTTTCTGGTGGACAAAAACAACGGATTGCCATCGCACGTGGACTCGCCATGCATCCGGAGCTCCTCCTCTTTGATGAGCCAACATCTGCCCTTGATCCTGAGACTATCGGAGATGTTCTAGCAGTTATGCAAAAACTGGCACATGACGGGATGAATATGATCATCGTTACCCACGAAATGGGCTTTGCCCGTGAAGTTGCTGACCGCATTATCTTTATGGCCGACGGAGAAGTTTTAGTAGATACGACTGATGTCGACGACTTTTTCGACAATCCAAGCGAACCTCGTGCCCAACAATTCCTCAGCAAAATTATCAACCACGAAAGTGACAAAGTCAAATAAGGAGGTGCCTATGAAAAAGAAACTCTTTGTATCAGCATTATTGATTAGCCTTTTCAGCCTTGCTGCTGCCAAACCAGTCCAAGCCGATACCAGTGTGGCAGACATTCAAAAAAGAGGCGAACTAGTTGTCGGTGTCAAACAAGACGTTCCTAATTTTGGCTACAAGGACCCCAAGACGGGTACTTATTCTGGTATCGAAACGGACCTGGCCAAGATGATTGCGGACGAACTCAAGGTCAAGATTCGCTACGTTCCTGTTACCGCTCAAACACGTGGACCACTCCTAGACAATGAACAGGTCGACATGGATATCGCAACCTTCACCATCACAGACGAACGTAAAAAACTATACAACTTCACCAGTCCCTACTATACGGATGCTTCTGGTTTTTTGGTCAATAAATCCGCCAACATCAAAAGCATTGAGGACCTAAACGGTAAAACCATTGGGGTTGCTCAAGGTTCCATCACCCAGCGCTTAATTACTGAACTGGGTAAAAAGAAAGGCTTGAAGTTTAAATTTGTAGAACTTGGTTCCTACCCAGAATTGATTACTTCCCTCCATGCTCACCGTATTGATGCCTTTTCCGTGGACCGCTCTATCCTATCTGGCTACACCAGTAAACGAACAGAGCTCCTAGATGATAGTTTCAAGCCATCTGACTACGGTATCGTTACCAAAAAATCAAACACTGAACTCAACGATTATCTTGATAACTTGGTCACCAAATGGAGCAAGGACGGTAGTTTGCAGAAACTTTATGACCGTTACAAGCTCAAACCATCTAGCCATACTGCAGATTAAGGAGGACACCCCATGACAGATTTATCATCTTGGACAGCCTATTTTCAGGATTTTGGACAATTTTTCAATGGTTTCCTCTTCACCCTTGCCCTAGCGGTTGGTTCCTTTATCCTCGCCATGGTCTTAGGAATCATCTTTGGAGGCCTATCAACTAGCAAACATCAAATTTTAAGAATTTTGGCTCGTATCTTTGTCGAATTTTACCAAAACACCCCCCTCTTGGTACAGTTTGTTATTGTTTTTTATGGCCTACCTCTTATCAGTAATCACACCATCATGATTCCGATTTATTGGACAGCTGTTCTCTGCGTGGGACTCTATCACGGTGCTTATATCGCTGAGGTGATTCGTTCAGGGATTCAGTCTATTCCTAGCGGTCAGATGGAGGCTGCCTTGTCGCAAGGTTTTACCTATATCAGTGCCATGCGCTTGATTATCTTGCCTCAGGCCTTTCGTATCATTCTCCCTCCATTGACCAACCAAATCGTTAACCTCATCAAGAATACCTCTACCGTTGCTATCATCTCTGGAGTGGACTTGATGTTTGTGACCAAGTCTTGGTCGGCTCTCAACGGAAACTACATCCCTGCATTTCTAGGTGCCGCCCTACTCTACTTTGCCCTTTGCTTCCCTGTCGCCCAATTTGGTCGCAAGATGGAGCAAGCCAACAAAAAAGCCTATTCACTTTAGGAGGTTACTATGGAATCTATTTTAGAAGTTTTGACCCCAGATAACCTAATCTTTATCTTTAAAGGATTTGGCTTGACCCTCTATATTTCTCTGATTGCCATCGTCCTCTCGACCCTTATCGGAACAGTACTAGCCGTAATGAGAAATGGGAAAAATCCTGTCTTGCGAATCATCTCCAGCATTTATATCGAGTTTGTGCGTAATGTTCCCAACCTTCTCTGGATTTTCACCATCTTTTTGGTGTTTAAGATGAAGTCCACACCAGCAGGTATTACGGCCTTTACCCTTTTTACCTCAGCAGCCCTAGCTGAGATTATCCGAGGCGGTCTCAATGCCGTGGACAAGGGTCAGTACGAAGCAGGAATGTCGCAAGGATTCACTTCAGTGCAAATCCTCTACTACATCATTCTCCCACAAGCAATCCGTAAAATGCTGCCGGCTATCATTTCTCAGTTTGTGACCGTGATTAAGGATACCAGCCTTCTCTACTCTGTTATCGCTCTACAAGAGCTCTTTGGAGCTAGCCAAATTCTCATGGGACGCTATTTCGAGCCAGAGCAGGTCTTCAGTCTTTATATCCTGATTGCCCTCATCTACTTCAGCTTTAACCTAGCAATTTCAAGTCTATCTCGCATGCTAGCCAAACGTTGGCAACAAGCTGCAGAATAAAAAAGAATGTGAACTCAAAACAAGAGTTCACATTTTTTTGCTATAAATGAAAAGAGCAACCCAACACTATGCAAACGTTTTACTTTTTGGTAAAATGACTTTAAAACCATAAAGCAAGGAGAAAAATCATGATCCACGAACTTTACAAAGAATTCTCTCAATTGGAACAAGTAGAAGCCATCGCTCTTGGTGGTTCTCGTGCAGGACAAAACTATGATCAAAATTCTGACTATGACGTTTATGTCTATCTCAACTCTCCTATAGATGAGACGATTCGCCAAAACATTCTGAGTAAGTACTGTTCTTATATGGAAATTGGAAACCAGTTTTGGGAACTAGAGGACGACTGCGTGCTAAACAACGGTGTCGAAATCGAGTTGATTTATCGTTCACTGGAGTCGTTTGAGCAAGAACTAAACTCAACTGTTTTTCAGCATCAACCCCAAAACGCTTATACAACCTGTATGTGGCACAATCTACTCCATAGCAAAATCCTATACGATCCAAATGGACGCTATGCTTCTCTCCAAAAGACTTACCAGATTCCCTATCCTCAGGAACTTAAAAAACATATCATTGAAAGGCAACTCCTTTTACTAGAACAAACCATGCCTGCCTTCTCTCATCAAATTGAAAAAGCTATCAAACGTCAAGATCTTATCAGCATGAATCATCGTACAAGTGAATTTTTTGCTTCCTACTTTGACTTGCTGTTTGCCCTCAATGAGCAAACTCATCCAGGTGAAAAACGAATGCTCGACTATGCTAAGAGCAATTGCGCTCTCCTCCCTAAACAATTTGAAGAAACTATTCGCGACTATTTCCAACTACTCTACCAACCGCAACAAGGAGAACAAGCGATCGTAACCTTACAAACTATCCTAAAACAACTAAAAGCCATTTTGCCATAAGCAAAATTGAATAATAATGACTACATGAATTTTACAAAAAATCTCCTAACGGAGATTTTTTTCATATATTACCATAAAATACCCCTATAAGAGAAAATCAGAGCTAAAATCAACAAAACATAGAAGGCGATAAAAAGCCATCTCATCTTCACACATAGAGCAATATATTCTCTGATAAAGGCCGATGGGATATAGTAGGCGGCTGTCCGGCAACCAAGACCATCTCCCTTCATCCCAATACGGCGAGCATAGGTGCTGGTACGAAAAACATGGTAATCATTGGTTACAAAGAGAAAGCGTGGACTTTCTACCAGTTTCTCTCCCATTTCTTTTGAGAAGAGAAGATTCTCATAGGTCGTGGTCGAGCTTTCCTCTAGGAGAATTGCTTCTCTCGGAACATCCGTCTCTTTCAGCAAATAATTACAAATTGCCTGAGCTTCGGAAATCTTCTCATCCCCACCTCGACCACCACTTGCGATGATTTTAACATTGGGATTGAGAAACTGGTGATAAGCTTCTACTGCCTTATCAATGCGACTCTTCAGTAAGGGAGTCACTTTTTCTCCATTTAACAAACCTGCTCCATGAATGATAATAAAATCATAATATTTTTTCTTAGGAATAAAAAGATACAGAATAGAATAAAGCAGAAATCCTGTAAAGGCAAAGCCGAAAATCAAATACGAATAGATCAGAAAGAAAAAGAAAATATTCACTAGATGATTGGTGTAGAACAAGCCCTTGGTGTCGCTCATTCGAATCGCCATGATCACAAAAAAGAATAGAATCACGCAGCCTAATCCTAGAGACAAATAATTTGCCTTGGATTTTCCTTCTTTTTTCAATAACACAAATCCATTATAAATAAGGAAAAAACCACTTAGAAAAACTAAAAGAGGTAGCAGGAGAAAAATCACTGCAAAGAAAATCATGTGCACTTCTTCCTGCCCAGCTTCATAAAAAAGATTGGCAATAGACAGGTAAGAAAAGAGCAGAGATAAAAGCAAAAGAGCTGGATTCCAGAGACTGCGATTGTCCCTTAAAAACGAAACGAGAAAAAGTAGGACAAAAAATCCTGTGATAAAGTACATAGTCTCCTCCTTTGATGACTACATTGTACCATAATTATAGCAATAGAAAAAGAGGACTCTAGCCCTCTTACTTTGTCATTTTATCCTGAGCATCTGCCACAACCTGAGCCAGACTCGTCTGACGAAGCTGGTTTTCCATCGCTTCTTGGATATCTAGTAGTTTTTGATCTAAAACTTCATGAATATTGGCCCCTACTGGACAGTTAGGGTTGGGATTGTCATGGAAACTAAAGAGTTTACCAGATTTTCCTAAACATTCGACTGCCTGATAAACATCAAAAAGGCTGATTTCTTGAAGATCTTTGATAATCTCGGTACCGCCCGTCCCACGCGCAACTGATATCAGTTCAGCTTTTTTGAGTTGAGACAAGATTTTGCGAATAATGACTGGATTGACTCCAACACTGGCTGCGAGAAAATCGCTGGTTACCTTGCTCTCTTGACTCTTGATGGCAATGATGATTAGCATATGAGTCGCAATCGTAAATCGACTTGAAATTTGCATCTTCTTCTCCTTTCACATCCTATCTGATACTCATTATACCCTTTTACGTTGTAATGTCAATTATTACCACTATCCAGCCATGCATCCAACTCGGCATCATGCCCCTGTTCTTGGGCAATTTCATACAGAAGTTCCTGGTTATGAGTATGGTGAATCCCATTTACCAAACTTTCATAGTAGACCTGAAAATAGGGGAGCTTCAAATCCTTAGCCAGCTGCAACTCAGCTTCTACATCATAATCCACTCTACGAAAATCAACATCAGCTAAGCCTGTCTCATCAAACTCTAAGATCATATATTGGGCACGCAAGTCCTTACGCAACTTCGCATCTAAAAAGAAGGGTTGCCCAATCGAACCAGGATTAAGAATCAACTGTCCGTCACTTCCATAACGAAGCAACTGTTGGTGGATATGGCCATATACTGCGATAGAAGCATGCGGCTCTGTCACCAATCTATCAAAATCTTCTTGTTTTCCCGTATGAATCAACTCTCTACCCCAGTTTTTATCAGGGAGATGGTGAGTGATTCCTACTGTCAAATCACCAAATTGACGATGAACTTGCATGGGTTGATTGTGGAGGTCTTCGATTTCTTCAGGGCTAATCTCTTCTAAGATATACTGGCATTGGCGTAGGAGATAGCGATGACTAGCTTTTGTTGGATCTAGCTTGCGATGCAAACCACGCCAGAGACTATTCTCCCAATTTCCCAGCACTCTTGCAGTGATGGGCAAGCTAGCTAAGAGATCCAATATCCTTCTACGTCCTGTTCCAGGCATGAGAATATCTCCCAAAAGCCAATACTCTTCTACCTCTGCCGCTCTTGCATCAGCCAGTACGGCTTCCAGAGCTGTCATATTTCCATGTATATCTGAAAGAACTGCTATTTTAGTCATTCTTTCTCCTCTTTTCCTCTTACTTCTTCTGTTAGTATTATAGCAGAAAACACTGCAAAAAATCACTATCACTACTTACCTGATCAACTTGTAAGAGCTTCCAAATCGTGATATAATATAGGTAGAGAGCTCCCCTTCATTTAGGATTATATGGTATTCAACCTCTCTCAATTTTTGCAGATTGGAGGACTATTGCCATGCGGAAATATCTTAAGTATATCCCATACTACCTTGTCATATTCTTCTTTTACTGGCCTCTCTATGAGTTGCTGTTACTGCTGATTTCTGACCCTTATACGCTGAAAGGACTTTACATTTATAACATCATCCTCTTTTCACCTTTGGCAACCTTTATCGTATCCCTTCTTTATAGCTACCGTTTCCAATTCTCACTGTGGTGGTTACTTGGTGTAGGGTTGCTCTTTGGTTTTACCATCATCACTTTCAATGAATTCATTCTCGTTTATTTCCTAGCTTATGAACTCTTTGCCCTACTTGGTATGGCTTCAGGTTCGGGTATTAAATACATGCTACAGCGAGGAAAAAATAAAAAACTTTCACAAAATCCTTGAAAAATCTCGCAATCATGCTATAATAATGCATAGAGACAAGTCACTTAGTCCCTTTCTACTAGAGAGTGCGTGGTTGCTGGAAACGCATAGAGAGCCTAAACTGATACTACTCAACTGACTTTTATGCAAACATAAAACGGTGGCCACGTTAAAGCCAATCAGAGGTGTCCCTCTTTTTTGAGGAACATAAATGAAGGTGGAACCACGTTGCGACGTCCTTTTAGGATGTCGTTTTTATTTTGTCAGAAGGAGGAAGAATGATGCTTTATATGATTGGCGGATCGCCTTGTAGTAGAAAATCAACAATTGCCTCACTTCTTGCTAGACAGTATCAACTACTTCATATCAAACTGGATGATTTGGTAGAAGAGATGATGAGTCAAGCAAGTGCAGACTCACAGCCAATTTGCCTTCTTAGGCAGGATAGAAATCCAGAACAAATCTGGATGAGAAATCCAGAAGAGATGGCAGATGAAGAATGGCGCTTTTATCAAGTAAGATTTTTCCTTATGTAAAATCTTACTTGATAAAAAATCAAAACAGACCTCTCTTGGTTGAGGGAGCAGGATTTTTGCCTCACTTGGTAAAGGAGCTTGAATGCCCAGCGTCTTCCTATCTATGCTTGACTCCGACAGCTGATTTTCAAAAAAAGCATTATATACAGAGAGACTGGGTTCCTTATATCTTAGAGGGTACAACCAACCCTGAACAAGCTTTTAAAAACTGGATGCAACGAGACATTCTTTTTGCTCAAATGGTTCGTAAGGAAGCGGTGTTATTAGGCTATCCTAGCCTCATAACAGATGGCAGTCAATCAGAGAATCAGACTGCGGAAGAAGTTGCTCGGCTCTTAAAATTGTCCAACAAAAAAAGAATAAATATTTAAGGAGAAAACACATGATTAAGATTACTTTCCCAGATGGCGCTGTTCGTGAATTCGAATCTGGCGTTACAACTTTTGAAATTGCCCAATCTATCAGCAATTCCCTAGCTAAAAAAGCTCTTGCTGGTAAATTCAACAGCAAACTCATCGACACTACTCGTGCTATCACTGAAGATGGAAGCATCGAAATCGTGACGTCTGATCACGAAGATGCTCTGCCAATCTTGCGCCACTCAGCTGCTCACTTGTTTGCCCAAGCAGCTCGTCGCCTCTTCCCAGACATTCATTTGGGTGTCGGTCCAGCTATCGAAGACGGTTTCTACTACGATACGGACAATCAAGCTGGTCAAATCTCTAATGAGGACCTGCCTCGTATCGAAGAAGAAATGAAGAAAATCGTTAAAGAAAACTTCCCATCAATCCGTGAAGAAGTTACCAAAGACGAGGCCCGTGAAATCTTCAAGAACGACCCTTACAAATTGGAATTGATTGAAGAACACTCAGAAGACGAAGGCGGTTTGACTATCTACCGTCAGGGCGAATATGTAGACCTCTGCCGTGGTCCTCACGTCCCATCAACAGGTCGTATCCAAATCTTCCACCTGCTCAACGTAGCCGGTGCCTACTGGCGTGGAAATAGCGACAACGCGATGATGCAACGAATCTACGGTACAGCTTGGTTTGACAAGAAAGACTTGAAGAACTACCTTCAAATGCGTGAAGAAGCCAAGGAACGTGACCACCGTAAACTCGGTAAAGAGCTTGATCTCTTCATGATTTCACAAGAAGTCGGACAAGGTTTACCATTTTGGTTACCAAACGGAGCCACTATCCGTCGTGAATTGGAGCGCTACATTGTTGACAAGGAAATCGCTGCAGGCTACCAACATGTTTACACTCCACCAATTGCCTCAGTGGAACTCTATAAAACTTCTGGTCACTGGGATCACTACCGTGAAGATATGTTCCCAACTATGGACATGGGGGATGGTGAAGAGTTTGTCCTCCGCCCAATGAACTGTCCTCACCATATCGAAGTTTATAAACATCATGTACACTCATACCGTGAATTACCAATCCGTATCGCTGAAATTGGCATGATGCACCGATATGAAAAATCTGGCGCCCTTACAGGTCTTCAACGTGTACGCGAAATGTCCCTAAATGATGGTCATACTTTTGTAGCTCCAGAACAAATTGAGGAAGAATTCAAGAAAATTCTTCAATTGATCATCGACGTGTATGAAGACTTTAATTTGACAGATTACCGTTTCCGCTTGTCTTATCGTGACCCAGAAGATAAACACAAATACTTTGACAACGATGAGATGTGGGAAAATGCACAACGCATGTTGAAAGCAGCTATGGATGATATGGAACTGGACTACTTTGAAGCTGAAGGTGAAGCAGCCTTCTACGGACCAAAATTGGATATCCAGGTTAAAACTGCCCTCGGTAAAGAAGAAACTCTTTCTACGATCCAGCTCGATTTCTTGTTGCCAGAACGCTTCGACCTCAAATACATCGGAGCTGATGGTGAAGAACACCGTCCAGTCATGATTCACCGTGGGGTTATCTCAACCATGGAACGCTTCACAGCTATCTTGATTGAGAACTACAAGGGTGCCTTCCCAACATGGCTTGCACCACATCAAGTGACCCTTATCCCAGTATCTAACGAAAAACATGTGGACTACGCTTGGGAAGTAGCCAAGAAACTCCGTGACCGTGGTGTCCGTGCAGATGTAGATGAACGCAATGAAAAAATGCAGTTCAAGATCCGTGCTTCACAAACCAGCAAGATTCCTTACCAATTGATCGTTGGGGACAAGGAAATGGAAGACGGAACAGTCAACGTTCGTCGCTATGGCCAAAAAGAAACACAAACTGTCTCAGTTGATGACTTTGTTCAAGCTATCCTAGCTGATATCGCCAACAAATCACGCATTGAGAAATAAAACAATCACAGTTTGAGAAACATTTTTCAGAGCCATAAAAAGCAACAACTATTTCAGCTGTTGCTTTTTATATTTTATTTAATCTGAGCTAGTAGTGATTGGTCAAACCACCACACAAGATTTGCTTTCATGAGTTAGATAAGGTCAATATCCTCAATCCTTATCTGCTTCATTTTCTTTTACGAGCTCTTTTTGTGAATCCTTTTCAGAGAGTTTTTGATCAATATACTTGTTAATGGTTTCATAAAATTCCTTGGTCGTATCACTGTCTAATTTTGTCGAATTATGAACTTGATTGACTTTCAATTGAACAGATTGAATACCGTAAGAGGCTTGTTTTTGATGGAGCGCTTCTAATTCTTCGTCTGAAATCGGATCTCCAACAACCGTCAAGACCAATTCATTGTTCCTTGACTTGTAGACTTGATTAATGACCGTGTGATTGGCGAACTCTTTTCCTACAAACTGTTTGATTCCTTCTTTTCGCGCTTGATCTATCGTCAGAGTGACTGCTGAATAACTGGCTGGAAGAACCAATAATACAATCAAGGATGTCAAGCCAATTTTCATTTTAATGTTTAGCTCTTTAAATGAACTTAAGGGAGATTTTCTCATCAAAATTCTTGTTCCAACAATGTTGGCTAGCATGATAAAGACACAGTTGATCAAGAAAAGATAGAGAGCCCCAAATAAAAATCGTACATTTCCATTAGCTAAACCATAGCCTGCAGTACAGATAGGTGGCATCAGAGCTGTTGCAATGGCTACTCCTGGCACGATATTGTTTGATTCTTTTTTCCTTGAACCAATTACGCCTGCTATCCCACCAGCAATAGCAATGAGAACATCCCAAATGGTTGGAGAGGTTCGTGCAATCAATTCGCTACTTTCATAAGATAAGGGAGAAATCCAGAAATACAGAGCCGAGACAAGCAAGCTAACCAATACTTGAGTAAATAAAACCTCTAGAGATTGCTTGATTAAACGCGTATCAAAAATAGCTAAACCAAATCCGAGTCCAACAATCGGTGTCATAAGAGGGGAAATCAGCATGGCTCCAATAATGACAGCTGTTGAATTCATATTTAGGCCGATAGAGGCAATAAAAATCGCACACATCAAAATCACTGTATCTCTTAATCGAACATGAAGATCATCATATAATTTCTCACGGTATTCACGTGTTGAATAGTTTCCGGTCATCGGTTACTCCTTTTATTTCATATAATCTTGTTTCTGCATGGATGATGGTAGAGAGACTTCTGTTCAATCTTACATATTTTTCTTCTCACCTGTTATTTTTTTGAAAATTATCCTTTAAGAATCCGTCAGTCTATCCTTAACATTATATCAAAAATTTTACAGTCTTTCTCTGGAAAAATATATCAATTTAAAAGATAGAGAAAGGAAGAAATTTTTGTTTCCTTATCCGAAAAAGAAAAAAACGGTATCTCCTCTGAAAGAAGATGCTGTTTTAATGTTTAAACATGATGAGTGTGTTTGACATTTCATTGCTCCATTTTTATTTTCAACCAGAAGCCATAGATCCCAAACGTGATGATGGTTAGAAGAAACCACTTGATCCAGTAGCCGAATAGTTGTGCTCCAGTCCCGTCAAAGTATAGATGCTGACCATCTACTACCGTGTGTTTGGTTTTCCAATTTTGCATCATGCAAACCGCCCAAGGTGTTGCGATCCCAAAGGTAAGTCCGCAAATTATGGCTGCTAAGATAGAGTATCCAATATAATCTAGGATTCCTCCGTCAAAATAACTTTCTTTCATTTTTGCATCTTTTATTTTTTGACTATATTCTAGTCGTTTCCTAGTGTAACATTTTTTACATCTGGACAATCTTACGGTAACTTCTAGACATTATCATGAAAATAGAGATATAGACTAGAACAAAAATTCCACAGATAGATAAGGTTATCATCAACTATACTCACTCAATTCTCAGATTCACATCGGCAAACTTGATTCTTACTGTCGTTCCTTTTCCAACCTCAGACTCGATACGAATCCGGTGCCCCAGTTCTTCAGAAATTTTCTTAGATAGGTAAAGTCCAAGTCCAGATGACTGCTGGGTTAGGCGACCATTATAGCCTGAAAACCCACGTTCAAAGACTCGGAGCACATCGCTGTTTTTAATCCCAATTCCCGTATCCTTGATACAGAGCTCCTGGCCTTCCATATAAATCTCCAGACCACCTTCTTTGGTATATTTGAGGCTGTTTGAGAGGATTTGTTCAATGACGACCAACAGCCACTTCTTATCGGTCACGATGATTTTGTCAAGGTCATGTAGATTGACCGTCAGTCCTTTTTGGATAAAGAAAAGAGCATACTTACGAACCACTTCCTTCACCAGATCCTCCACTTGAACCTTTTCAAATACCAAGTCATCGTGGAAGCTTTCCAAACGAAGATACTGCAACACCAGATTGGTATAGGAGTCAATCTTAAAGATTTCCTGTTCCAGTTGCTGCTTGACCTCACGATCAGAGACTTCTGCCACTAAAAGTCGACTAGCCGCAATGGGCGTCTTGATCTGGTGAACCCACAAGGTGTAGTAGTCAAGCAAATCCGTCAACTTGCTTTGGGCTTCTGACTTCTTTTGATACAATTCAGACTCACGCTCTTCGAGTTTTTCCGCTAGCGCACATTCCAGAGGAGACTTGGGATCTTGCTCAGCATAGAGCACTTCCTGACGGTAAACCTGTGCTTCTGCCAAAATATCCCAAGCCAAAAATAAGAAGGTCAAAAAGCCACTGAGCAGAAATAAATAAAGAAAGTAAGTTCCTAGACTAACAAATAAAAACTGAAAGAGAAGGACGAGAAAGCCTAATGAAAAAATATAGACAAAGATGCGACTGCGAGAACGCAGATAGGCTAGAAAAAATGATTTCCAATCAAGCATGTTTCAGTCCGTATCCTATCCCTTTCTTGGTTTCGATAAAGCCTGCTAAACCTTGCTCCTCCAACTTTTTGCGCAGGCGAGCAACATTGACAGACAGGGTATTGTCATCGATGAAAAAGTCGCTATTCCAGAGTTCCCGCATCAGGTCATCACGCGCCACGATATTGCCTGCATGTTCAAACAAGACCCGCAAAATTTGAAATTCATTCTTGGTCAAACTTAGGACTTCCCCCTGATAGTGCAGATCCATAGACTTGGTGTTGAGGATTACACCCGCATACTCCAGCAGACTTTCATCTCTCCCAAATTCGTAAGAACGGCGCAACAAGCCCTGAACCTTGGCAAGGAGGACCTGCTGGTCAAAAGGCTTAGTCACAAAGTCATCCGCCCCCATATTGATCGCCATGACGATATCCATCGCCTGGTCTCTCGAAGACAGAAACATGATGGGCACCTTGGAAATCTTGCGAATCTCCTGGCACCAGTGGTAACCATTAAAAAGAGGCAGACCAATATCCATGAGGACCAAATGTGGCTCTGACTGAACAAAAAGACTCAATACTTCCATAAAATCTTCTACCAAAACAACCTCAAAGCCCCACTCAGAGAGTAGTTTTCCCACTTGTTGCCGAATGACTTGGTCATCTTCTACTAGTAAAATCTTGTGCATGCGCTCCTCCTTTGTTCTTTCTCAAAATATCAAAACCCTTAATAGCAAATCTACGGATTCGTATCTCATACTGTTTAGCAGCCTATTTGCCAAATCTAGATCAGAAAACAGATACTATATAGAGAACATTCCCACTGATATCATACCTTATTTTTAAGTATAGTTCCAGCCTTATCCTATATTTTCCTTTTTGTGCTCATTTAGTTAGCGTTTCTTTAACTTATTTAATAGATCTGGCCTTCTTATTGACAAGCTAGCCATGATTTGTTAGAATATGAATGAACAAATCGGTTTATTCATTCATAAAACGAAGGAGGCTAAATCATATTGGACAAAAAACAAGCTTTAAAGACAGCGGCCTATGAAGTTTTTTCGAAAAAAGGTTACAAGGCGACAGGAATTTCAGAAATTGCTAGGCAAGCTGGGGTGGCAGTTGGCTCTTTTTATAACTATTACGAAAGTAAAGAAGCCATTTTTCTAGACATCTATATAGATGAAAACAACCGTGTTCGCCAAGCTATGATCGAAGAACTGGATTGGGAAATTGATATGATTGATCTTATTAGCCAACTCTTTGCTCAGTCCAGAGCTCTCGTTTCTTCTAATAAAATCCTTGCAGAATGGTACAATCCTGCCATCGCAGATGAGTTGCACAGCTACTATTCCTCGGAGGAAGGGAAAGTCGCAAATCCATTTCATCAGTTTCTAGTTAAAACTTTTACAAATCGTATGCAGGCTGAAGGGTATTCGCCAGAAAAGATTCAAGATATCTTACAGGTTTATAATCTGTTTTACTACATGGATATGCATATCACGGAAAAAGATTTTCCAGATATTGGCAAAACCGTTGAAATACTTGCAACCAACTTCATAAAAGGAGTTCTAAAATAAAGAATGGATTTCTTTATTTTTTGGAAAAATATGAATGAATTTATTTTATGTTCATTCATAAAATTGAGAACAGGAGTCATAAAAAATGAAAAGAGGTAAAAAAATGTTTATTATCATTCTATCAACACTTGGATTACTAGCCCTTATAACTTGGGGTGCCATCGCCTACCTTGGACGAAGTCAGATATTATCGATAAAATCCATCGAAAATCCCAGCGGAGATCTGTATTTAATTCACATCACAAAACCAAGTTATCAAAACTGGAAAGCTGGGGCTTATGCCAAGTTTACACTCCCTGATACTTCTTCTACTACTAATAAAAACGAAGCTAAGGGAGAGCAAACCAGTCGATGGCTAACCATTGCCTCAACACCTGATGAAGATGAAATCCTCATTTTAACTCATAATAGTGGTAGCCTCTTTAAGGAAACCTTGACACATTTACCGGCTGGCAGTGAGATTGAGATGAGTTGGCTGGATTCCTCTTTGACCGTTAAAGATACGAATCAGCCACTAGTTTGCTTTGCATCTGATGTTGGTATTTCTGCTCTACGCCCCCTTATCAAAGAATGGGCTGGTAAATGTCCGATTATTCTCAATCATTTTGACAAAGGAGTTACTATTTTCGATAATGAGATGAAAGAACTGGCTCAAAAGACATCGAATTTTACTTATAAAACGAGCGATGAATTTTCTCAAAGTCAAGCATTTTTAAAACGTGCTATTGATGAATACGGCAATCAAGCCAGCTATCTCATCACAGGTCAGCCTGATGATGTAAATGAGATGAAGAATTTTTTAAAGGAAAATGGAGTCGATAGCAAAAACATTCAAGTAAGCTCGTTTAGAGGTTTGAAATAGGAGCAGCCTGTCTTCCATATATCTGAATCAATCCCTACTAGGTCATCCAAACAAGCCTACTAGCTAATTCTAGGTAAATGTGATAGGATAAACATAGAGAAAGGAGCTTTTATGGCCAATATTTTTGACTACTTGAATGATGTAGCATACGATTCCTTTTATGACCTCCCCGTGAACGAGTTAGATGTTCTTACCTTGACTGAGTTGACCTATCTTGCTTTCGATGATGTAGTCACTCAAGAACCCAAGCGTCTCATAGATCTAGCACCTCAAATCCCTAGAGAAACGACGATGCTGACCAATAAAAACCGTCTCCAGTTGTTGGATCAACTCTCTCAACACAAACGCTTTAAAAATTGCAAGCTATCAAATTTTATCAATGATATTGATCCTGAATTGCAAAAACAGTTTGCAGCCATGACCTATCGTATCAGTCTCGATACTTATTTGCTTGTTTTTCGTGGGACGGATGATAGTATCATCGGTTGGAAAGAAGATTTCCATATGACCTATATGAAGGAAATCCCTGCTCAAAAACATGCCCTCCAGTATTTAGAGGACTTTTTTTCCCAACATCCTAACCAAAAGGTTATTCTAGCAGGGCACTCAAAAGGAGGCAATCTAGCTGTCTATGCTGCCAGTCAACTCGAACCACTTTTACAAAAAAACATTGTCGCTGTCTATACTTTTGATGCCCCTGGACTTCACAAGGAACTAACCGAAACAGCTGGCTATCAAAACATGATGGAAAGAACGAAAGTATTTGTCCCACAAGGGTCTATCATCGGTATGATGCTGGAAATTCCTGATAAAAAAATCGTCGTTCGAAGCACTGCCTTGGGTGGTCTTGCCCAGCATGACACCTTTAGTTGGCAGGTTGAAGACAAACACTTTGTCCAACTGGACGAGACCAATAGTGACAGCCAGCAAGTCGATACTACCTTCAAGGAATGGGTTGAAACAGTTCCTGACGAGGAACTGCAACTCTACTTCGACCTCTTTTTTGGAATCATTCTCGATGCAGGTATCTCCTCTATCAACGACCTCTCTTCCTTCAAGGTCATTGAACACATTCACCATCTCTTTGTCCAAGCCCAGTCCCTCACTCCTGATGAAAAAGAAATCATGGGGCGCTTAACCCAACTCTTGATTGACACCCGTTACCAAGCTTGGAAAAATCGTTAAGGTAGAAAAAGACCTTCTGATACCCTAAGCATTCCCTTCTGTGTTATACTGATATCAGTACATTCTTTGAGAGAGGAAATCCTATGAAAATCCATAAAACTGTCAATCCTGTTGCCTATGAAAACACCTACTACATAGAGGGAGACCATCACCTGATTGTGGTTGACCCAGGTAGCCATTGGGAAGCTATTCGCAAGACTATCGAAAAAATCAACAAACCAGTCTGCGCGATTCTGCTGACCCACACCCACTACGACCATATTATGAGTCTCGACTTGGTGCGTGAGACTTTTGGAAATCCTCCAGTTTATGTAGCAGAGAGTGAAGCATCTTGGCTTTATACACCTGTAGATAATCTCTCTGGTCTCCCTCGACATGATGACATGGAAGATGTGGTCTCAAAACCTGCTGAGCACACCTTTGTTTTTCATGAAGAATACCAGCTTGAAGAATTCCGTTTTACTGCCCTACCAACCCCAGGCCACTCTATCGGTGGTGTTTCCCTCGTCTTTCCTGATGCCCATCTAGTCTTGACTGGAGATGCTCTTTTCCGCGAAACCATCGGACGGACCGACCTCCCTACTGGTAGTATGGAACAACTCCTCCATAGCATTCAGACTCAACTCTTCACTCTTCCTAACTACGACGTCTACCCCGGCCATGGTCCAGCTACGACTATCGCTCACGAAAAGACTTTTAATCCCTTTTTCTAGCAAGCAAAAAACCAAGGATGCTATCCTTGGTTTTTGTTTTACCAAATAATCACACGGTCCTCTGGTGAACGCCACATACCGTCGCCTTCTTTGACATCATAGGTTGTAAAGAAGTCATCAAAGTTTGGCACTTGGACATTGACACGGAGCTTAGCTGGCGCGTGTACATCGACACTGGCCATGAGTTTCATCAACTCCGGACGGCCCTTCATACGCCAGATACGAGCAAAGTTGTGGAAGAATTCTTCAGCAGAGAAGTCTGGTTCTCTCTTGGCAGCTTCAAGGGCTGCAGCGATCCCTCCTAAGTCGGCAACATTTTCTGATACGGTTAGTTTTCCGTTGATCCTTGCTCCGTAAGATTCTTGACCATCAAACTGGTCGATAACTTTCTGAGTCTTTTCCTTGAAGGCAGCATAGTCATTCTCAGTCCACCAATCCTTGAGGCTACCATTTTCATCAAAGGAAGCACCATTTGTATCAAAGGCATGAGAAATCTCATGGGCAATAACCGCTCCAATACCACCGTAGTTGGCTGAGGACGACTGATGCAAATCATAGAATGGAGCCTGTAAAATAGCAGCTGGAAAGACAATCAAGTTCTTCTGAGGATTGTAGTAGGCATTAACCATGTGAGCTGGCATACCCCACTCCTTGTAATCAACCGGCTGGTTCCACTCGCTCCAGCTGTGCTTGATTTCCACACGCGCAAAGGCTAAGGCATTCTCAAAGAGACTGGCAGCTTCGTCCACTACTTTATCCTTGTAGCGTTCTGGCAATTCCTCTGGATAACCGATATAAGGCTTGATGACATTGAGTTTGACAATGGCCTTGTCACGCGTTTCAGGTGTGAGCCAGTCGTTCTTAGCCAAGCGTTCCTTATAAACATCAATCATAGTCGCTACTTTTTTCTCTACGTCTGCCTTAGCTTCTGGAGAGAATTTTTCATGCGCGTACCAGAGACCAAGGGCTTGCTTGAAAGGACCTTGAGCCAAGTGATAAGCTGCCTTGACCTTGTCCTGAGCTTCTGGAACACCTGAAAGAGCACGACCATAAGCACCTGACAAGACACGAATCTCGTCTGTGAGATGGCTTGTTGAGAGATTGACAACGCCCAAAATCAAGGTTGCTTTAAGTAGAGGCCACGCTTCTTCACTATAGAATTGGTCTGCTGCTTGCCAGAAACGTTCCTCGTCTACGATAACCTTATCTGGAGTTTGTCCAATCACTGCTTGGAAGAAATCATCCAGAGGGAGGGCAGGGGCAAATTTCTTGAAATCTTCAAAGGCATATGGATGGTAAAGTTTGGCATATTCTGAACTTTCTTCGTTAGAAAGCACCACAGCCGCAATGCGACGGTCAAATTCCAATCGTTTCTCTAGTAAGTCTGCGATTTCCTCATCTGAAAAATCATAGGCTTTGAGAAGATTCGCAGTACTTTCCTTCCAAAGAGTCAAGAGCTCCTCACGCTGAGGATGGTCTTCAGCGTAGTAAGTTGTATCTGGCAAGATAGTTCCTGGTGCACTGGCCCAAAGAACATTGATTCTGGCATCCATAAAGTCTGGTGATACACCAAATGGAAGGAAGTTTGGCTTCCCTGCTAGTTCAAACTCTGCCAGTTTACTGGTAAAATCTGCAAAACCCTCCAAGTCTTGGTATTCCTTGAGCATTGGCAAAACGGGCTTGATCCCATCTACTTCTCTCTTGTCAAAATCTCGCACCATGCGATGGTACTTAACAAAGTTGGCTAGGATAGCATCCTCTGGAACCTCTTCACCTGCCAACCACTTGTCCGTAGTCGCCAGCATCAACTCTTCAATTTCCTCATCAAGGTCAATAAAACCACCTGTTCGAGATTTGTCAGCTGGAATCACAGCTGTTTTTTCCCATTCGCCATTGATTGCATCATAAAAATCATCTTGATAACGTGTCATCTTGTTCTCGCTTTCATATTTTCACTTATTCCTAGCTTAGCAAAAAAATCTAGGGAATGCAATCAAAAATAAATTTCTTATATCTTTCATTTTATTGTTATTTTATTAAATTTTTTAAAAATTAACTTGACTTAATTTTTTTTTTAATGTATATTAAATACGGGAGGGAGGAATTTGTTATGATACGTATTGAACACCTCAGCGTCTCCTACAAAGAAACGCTGGCACTAAAGGATATTTCACTAGTGCTCCACGGACCAACTATTACCGGAATTATTGGTCCAAACGGTGCTGGAAAATCAACTTTATTAAAAGGTATGTTGGGAATTATCCCACATGAAGGTCAGGCCTTTCTCGACGACAAAGAAGTCAAAAAATCTTTACATCGAGTTGCCTATGTCGAGCAAAAAATCCATATCGACTACAATTTCCCTATCAAGGTCAAGGAATGTGTCTCTCTAGGACTCTATCCATCCATACCGCTCTTTCACACCTTAAAAGCCAGCCACTGGAAAAAAGTGGCAGATGCACTTGAAATCGTTGGACTCTCAGACTATGCTAATCGCCAAATCAGCCAGCTCTCAGGAGGACAATTCCAACGTGTTTTGATTGCCCGTTGCTTAGTGCAGGAAGCTGACTACATCTTTTTAGATGAGCCTTTTGCCGGGATTGACTCGATCAGTGAAGAGATTATCATGAATACGCTGAGAGACCTTAAAAAAGCTGGTAAAACAGTTCTCATCGTCCATCATGACCTCAGTAAAGTCCCCCATTATTTCGACCAAGTTTTGCTTCTCAATCGAGAATTAATAGACCTTGGTCCGACCGAAGAAACCTTTACCGAGGCCAATCTCAAAAAGGCTTATGGTAGCAAACTCTTTTTCAATGGAGGTGACCTATGATAGCAGAATTTATCAATGGATTACAAAATTTCCATTTCCTACAAAACGCCTTGATCACAGCTATTGTCATCGGAGTCGTTGCTGGAGCTGTGGGATGTTTTATCATCCTGCGTGGAATGTCTCTCATGGGAGATGCCATCTCTCACGCAGTTTTGCCTGGCGTAGCCCTTTCCTTTATTCTGGGAATTGATTTCTTTATTGGAGCGATCATCTTTGGTTTGATGGCTTCCATCATCATTACCTACATCAAGGGAAACTCTATCATCAAGAGTGACACTGCCATTGGTATTACCTTTTCATCTTTCTTAGCCTTAGGTGTCATCTTGATTAGTGTTGCCAAGAGTTCGACAGACCTCTTCCATATCCTTTTTGGGAATATCCTCGCTGTCCAAGATACAGACATGTGGATTACCATTGGTATGGGGGCATTGATTCTCTTGATTATCGGGATTTTCTTTAAACAACTATTGATTACATCCTTTGACGAGCTTCTGGCTAAAGCCATGGGAATGCCCGTTAATTTCTACCACTATCTGCTCATGGTGCTCTTGACCCTTGTGTCAGTCACTGCCATGCAAAGTGTTGGAACTATTCTTATCGTAGCCATGCTGATCACCCCAGCTGCGACGGCTTATCTCTATGCTAATAGCCTAAAGAGCATGATTTTCCTTTCATCAAGTCTCGGAGCCCTTGCTTCTGTTGTGGGACTCTTTATTGGCTATAGCTTAAATCTTGCAGCAGGATCGAGCATCGTGCTCACAGCTGCTAGTTTCTTTCTCATTAGCTTCTTTATCGCTCCAAAACAACGATATTTGAAACTAAAAAATAAACATTTGTTAAAATAAGGGGCAAAGTCCCAATAAATTGGAGGAATCTAATGAAAAAATTAGGTACATTGCTTGTTCTCTTTCTTTCTGTTATTGCTCTTGTCGCATGTACTAGCGGAAAAAAAGATGCAGCTTCTGGTCAAAAACTAAAAGTTGTTGCTACAAACTCAATCATCGCTGATATTACCAAGAATATCGCTGGTGACAAGATTGATCTTCACAGTATCGTTCCTGTTGGTCAAGACCCGCACGAATACGAACCACTTCCTGAAGACGTTAAGAAAACTTCTCAAGCTGACTTGATTTTCTATAACGGTATCAACCTTGAAACAGGTGGCAATGCTTGGTTTACCAAATTAGTCGAAAATGCCAAGAAAACTGAAAACAAAGACTACTTTGCAGTTAGCGAAGGCGTTGATGTTATCTACCTTGAGGGCCAAAACGAGAAAGGCAAAGAAGATCCACACGCTTGGCTCAACCTTGAAAATGGGATGATTTATGCTAAAAATATCGCTAAACAGCTGATTGCAAAAGACCCTAGCAACAAGGAATTCTACGAAAAAAATCTCAAAGACTACACTGACAAACTAGACAAACTGGACAAGGAAGCCAAAGAGAAATTTAACAATATCCCTGCTGAGAAGAAACTCATCGTAACCAGCGAAGGATGCTTCAAATACTTCTCTAAAGCTTACGGAGTTCCAAGTGCCTACATTTGGGAAATCAACACGGAAGAGGAAGGAACACCTGAACAAATCAAGACCTTGGTTGAAAAGCTTCGCCAAACAAAAGTTCCATCACTCTTTGTTGAATCAAGTGTCGATGACCGTCCAATGAAGACTGTTTCACAAGACACAAATATCCCAATCTACGCACAAATCTTTACTGACTCAATCGCTGAAGAAGGTAAAGAAGGTGACAGCTACTACAACATGATGAAATACAACCTTGACAAGATTGCTGAAGGTTTGTCAAAATAATTCATTAAAAAACGTCGTTCTCACATGAACAGGCGTTTTTTTATCTTTTAATTTCCAGTCAAATCATTGGAAAAATCTGACAATTCTCGGTAAAATAAAAGAAAAAAGAATGGAGTAGTTTCATGACCACTTTTCTCGGAAATCCTGTAACCTTTACAGGTAAACAACTGCAAGTCGGAGACAAGGCACTTGACTTTTCTCTCACGACAACCGATCTCTCTAAAAAAACGCTAGCTGACTTTGATGGAAAGAAAAAAGTCTTGAGTGTTGTCCCTTCTATCGATACTGGTATCTGCTCAACACAAACACGTCGATTCAACCAGGAACTAGCTAACTTCGACAACACCGTCGTTCTTACCGTTTCTATGGACCTACCATTTGCCCAAGGACGCTGGTGTGGAGCTGAAGGTCTTGATAATGCCATCATGCTTTCAGACTACTTTGACCATTCTTTCGGACGCGATTATGCCCTCTTGATCAACGAATGGCATCTCCTTGCGCGTGCCGTCTTTGTTCTCGATGCTGACAATGTCATCCGTTATGTGGAATACGTTGACAACATTAACACGGAACCAGACTTTGAAGCTGCTATTGCCGCTGTTAAAGAACTGGACTAAAATCAAGGCCATTACGGCAGAAGGCTAGAGAAATCTAGCTTTTTTTGATATACTAGATGGAGAGAAAAGACAAGAGGGAACGAATGACGCCAAATAAAGAAGACTACCTAAAATGTATTTATGAAATCGGTACGGAAATGCAAAAAATCACCAATAAAGAAATTGCTGCCCGTATGCAGGTCTCTCCACCTGCCGTAACAGAGATGATCAAACGCATGAAAAGTGAAAATCTCATTCTCAAGGACAAGGAGAACGGCTATCTATTGACAAATATCGGCCTCGAACTGGTCTCTGAGCTCTATCGCAAGCATCGGTTGATTGAAGTCTTTCTAGTTCACCATCTCGACTATACCAGCGATCAAATCCATGAGGAAGCTGAGGTTCTAGAACACACTGTCTCTGACCTATTTGTAAAGAGACTGGATAAACTACTGGGCTTCCCTAAAACCTGTCCCCACGGTGGAACCATACCAGCTGAGGGAGAACTCTTGGTTGAGATCAACAACCTACCTCTAGCAGATACCAAAGAGGCTGGAACATATCTCCTGACTCGCGTTCATGATAGCTTTGATCTACTCAAATACTTAGAAAAGCATGAAATTCATATCGGTGACCAACTCCAAGTCAAACAGTTTGATAATTTTTCCAATACCTTTACACTGGTCAACAAGGGTGAAGACCTCCAAGTTAGCATCGATATCGCCAAACAACTCTATGTCGAAAAAATCAACTAACCCCTTATTCCTGAAAGAAGTTCCTTTCAGGGATTTTTTATTATTTTAGTTGTAAGTCCCATTCGTTTGTTGTAGAATGAAGTTAGAGAAAAGAGGGAGGTCATCTTATGAAAAAGCTCTTTAGAATCCATTTTGCAACCATTGCACTCAGTGATTTGCTACTATTAGCAATTTTTATCTCCAAAACCGATCCCTCTGTAGAGTGGATGCTACTCTCTGGCTTTATTTTCATCCTTGCTCAGGGACTACTGCTATTTCGCTTAGTCAACCGACTCAAACATCATTTCCCTGATATTTATCCTCAAATCAATAAAAAGATTCGCTTCTACTATTTAGGGGTTCTCACCATTGACTTTCTATTATTTGTCCTTTTAGCCTTCACTAGTTCTCAGCGATTTTCCTCTCTTATGCCAATCGTCACTTCTTGCCATTCTACTTTTTATTATCTGACGGCTAACTACCTAAGAGAAAACTATCCAGACTTTTACGACAAACACATTTCTTTCTGGAAGTGTTTATAAGCAAAAACCAAGCCGACTGGCTTGGTTTTCTTATCTATTTTTAGTATCAAGTATAATGGTGACTGGTCCGTCATTGATCAGCTCAACCTGCATATCTGCTCCAAAGATGCCTGTCTGAACGGGCACTTCTTGCGCTAGTTTTTGATTGAAAGCGTCATAGAAGTCAGCTGCCATATCCGGCTTGGCTGCACCTGTAAAGGCTGGACGATTCCCCTTCTTAGTATCTGCAAAGAGGGTAAACTGAGAAATAGAAAGAATTGCGCCCTCAATATCCTTAACAGACAGGTTCATCTTGCCTTCTACATCTGAAAAAATCCGCATATTGACAAGCTTTCGGACTGCGTAATCCAGATCCTCCTCTTGGTCCCCTGGGCCAACACCGACTAATAACAGTAAACCTTGATCTATCTGCCCCTGAACCTGACCTTCGATACTCACTTGAGCTTTCTTAACTCGTTGAACGACGATTTTCATAAAAATCCTTTCTAGATCTTAGCCATTGGTTCGTTTGACAGAGTAGACTTCTGGCACACTTTTAATCTTATCAACTACTGTCGTTAGAGTTGAGAGATTTGAGATTCCAAAGGACACATGGATATTGGCAAATTTCATATCCTTTGTTGGTTGGGCGTTAACGGTTGAGATATTCTTAGCTGTGTTGGAAAGAACTTGCAGAACATCATTTAAGAGACCTGTACGGTTGAGGCCGTAGATATCGATGTGGGCAATATATTCCTTGCTTGAGAATTGATCTTCCCATTCCACATCAAGGAGACGTTGTTCGTAGTTTTCTTGGGCGCGAAGGTTCATACAGTCCACACGGTGAATAGCCACACCACGCCCCTTGGTGATGTAGCCGACAATGTTGTCACCCGGCACTGGATTACAACACTTAGCAATCCGAACTAGGAGACCTGAGGCGCCTTCAATGACCACACCGCCCTCATGCTTGACCTTGAGCTTCTCCTTATTCTCAACCTTAACCTCGCCACCCTTAACTAACTCATCAGCCTCTGCCCTAGCTTTGGCACGTTCCTCCTCACGGCGTTCCTTTTCAGTCAGACGGTTAAAGACGGTAGTAGCACTGATTTCTCCAAAACCAATAGCAGCAAAGAGGGAGTCTTCTGTCTTGTAGCTGGTCTTTTGAAGGACTTGGTCCATGTGCCGCTTGTCCATATACTTATTAGCCACATAGCCATTCTCTTGGAGCTGATTAATCAGCAGTTCACGGCCCTTGTTAACAGACAATTCCTTGTCTTGGTTTTTAAAGAACTGACGAATCTTGTTACGTGCCTTGCTAGTCTTGACCATGTTGAGCCAGTCACGACTCGGGCCAAAAGAATTAGGGTTGGTTACAATTTCGACCTGGTCACCAGTTTTGAGCTTGGTTGTCAGAGGAACCATACGGCCATTGATCTTGGCACCAGTCGCTTTTTCACCGACTTTGGTATGGATTTCATAGGCAAAGTCGATCGGGCCTGAATCTTTTGGAAGGGAGCGAACTGCACCATCTGGAGTAAAGACGTAAATCTCCTCCGCCAGATACTCTTCCTTAACAGACTCGACAAATTCCTTGGCATCGTCAGCCTGGTCTTGTAATTCCATCATTTCCTTGATCCAGTTCATACCAATCGCAGACTCTTTGCTGTTGACCTGACCTTTGATTCCTTTCTTATAAGCCCAGTGAGCCGCAACCCCGTACTCAGCAACTTCGTGCATTTCTTTGGTACGAATCTGGAATTCAATCGGCCCTTTTGGTCCATAGACAGTCGTATGGATAGACTGGTAACCATTGGCCTTACGGTTTGCGATATAATCTTTAAAACGCCCTGGCATGGGTTTCCAAAGTTCATGTACATAGCCAAGCATGGCATAGACATCACTATGAGTCTCTAGGATACAGCGAATGGCAATCAGGTCATAAATCTCCTCAAAGCGTTTCTTCTTATCCTGCATCTTGCGATAGATAGAGTAGATATGCTTGGGACGGCCATAGATTTTCCCTTTTAGATTGCGTTCGGAAGTGTACTCCTCCAACTTGGTTACTACTTCATCGACCAAAGCCTCACGTTCTCTGCGTTTTTCCTTCATCATGTGAGTGATCTTGTAAAACTCGGTCGGATTGAGGTAACGGAAGGATAGGTCTTCCAACTCCCACTTGACGCTAGAAATCCCCAGACGATGAGCAAGTGGCGCATAGATTTCCATGGTTTCTCTGGAAATGCGTTCCTGCTTGTCTTTTCGTAGGTGGTTAAGCGTTCTCATGTTATGCAAGCGGTCAGACAATTTAACCAAGATAACGCGAATATCCTCAGACATAGCCATAAGCATCTTGCGGTGATTTTCCGCTAATTGCTCCTCGATGGATTTGTACTCGACCTTACCAAGCTTAGTAACTCCATCAACAATGATGCGAACATCATGACCAAACTCTTGCTCTAAATCATCCAAGGTCGCATCCGTATCCTCAACTACGTCATGCAAAAAACCACAGGCAACTGTCACGGCATCTAGCTTGAGCTTAGCTAAAATCCCTGCTACCTGAATGGGATGAATAATATAGGGCTCGCCAGATTTACGATACTGACCACTATGGCATTCAACTGCGTAAACCAAGGCTTTATGTACAAAAGCAACATCTTCTTTCGATAAATATTTTTGCGTTAAAGCGACAACCTCATCGCCCGTCAAATTCACTTCTTTCGGCATCTATTCTCTCCAATTCTTCCTACCATTTTATCACTTTTTTAAGAATATTAAAACTAGAAAAGCCTGTTTTCATGCCTAGCCTATGCATTTGAAAGGAAAAAACACTGCAAGAGAGACTCTGCAGTGCTTTGTTATTTTATTTATCTTAGTAAACTGTTTTTTCAGTTTCTACATCAAAGAAGTGTGCTTTGTTCAAGTCAAATCCAAGTTCAACTGTTGCACCTGTTTGCAAGTAGTCACGAGCATCCACTTTGGCAACAAATTCGTCTTTACCAACTTGGCAGTAAAGGTGAGATTCTGAACCAAGCAATTCTGATACAGAGATAGTTGCTTTTACAACTGATTCTGGGAATGTTTCAAGGAAAGCAGGTTCTGCATTCACATCTTCTGGACGAATACCGAAGATTAATTCTTTACCTTCATATCCTTTTTCACGAAGAACTTTCAAAGCACCTTCTGGAACTTTCAAACGGAAACCGTCAGAAACAATTTCGTTGCCTTCTAATTTCACATTGATGAAGTTCATAGCTGGGCTTCCAATGAATCCTGCAACGAACTTGTTAACTGGGTTTTTGTAAACTTCTTGAGGAGTACCGATTTGTTCTACACGTCCGATAGTACCTGTACCAGCAGGGTTCTTAGTTGCTGACATGATAACGATACGGTCTGCAAGTGTCATCGCTTCTGTTTGGTCGTGCGTTACGTAAATAGTTGTAGCACCGATACGACGGTGAATCTTCGCAATTTCAGCACGCATAGATACACGAAGTTTGGCATCCAAGTTTGACAAAGGTTCGTCCATCAAGAACACTTTTGCATCACGGACAATTGCACGCCCCATGGCAACACGTTGACGTTGACCACCAGAAAGGTCAGCAGGTTTACGATCCAAGAACTCTTTCAAACCAAGGATTGCAGCTGCTTCTTGAACACGTTTGTCGATGTCTTCTTTGCTGTATTTACGCAATTTCAAACCGAAAGCCATGTTGTCATAAACAGTCATGTGTGGGTAAAGAGCGTAGTTTTGGAATACCATGGCGATGTCACGGTCTTTTGGAGCTACGTCGTTGACAACCACGCCATCGATAGATGCAGTACCTTCTGTAATGTCTTCAAGACCAGCGATCATACGAAGAGTTGTTGATTTACCACATCCTGAAGGACCTACGAAAACGATAAATTCTTTGTCTTTGATGTCCAAGTTGAAGTCTTCAACTGAGTAGTGTTCGCTGTTTGGATATTTTTTGTAAATGTTTTTAAGATTTAATTCTACCATGGAAGGTGAACTCCTTTTATTTTTTGATAGTTTTATTATAAATGAAAACGCTTTACATTTCTATGGCAAGGTGACCAAAAAAACAAAAAAGTTCTGTGCAAGTTGCACAAAACTTTAGAGAATATCTGGTAAAATCAACTGATAGCACAAGGTGAGATCCGTCAACTCCTTCAATTGAAGCCCAGTTAATTCTTCCCATCTATCAATCTTGTATTGGAGAGAGTTGCGGTGAAGATAAAGTTGCTGGGCTGTTTTAGTTAGGACGGCACTGTTTTCCCAGAGAGAAAGGATGATCTCCTGAATCTGATCTTGGTCCAGAATCAACTGACGAAGGTAGTCTTTGATAATTCTATGGTCAATCAGCCCTTCCCCAAGACTCCAGAGATAGAGTTGTGAAAAAGTGTGAACACCTTGATGACCTTGACGCCACCAAGTCTTAAACAAGTCCCGCTCTGCTTGGATTAAATCTGACAGAGCCTGATACCCAGTCTGTGACCACACCTGCCCCAACATGATAGATAGACGAAGACCAAAGTCATACTCCACTGCCTCAATCGTATCGGATAAGATTGAGCGAACAGAGCTGTATTTATCTTGCTGGAGAACAAAAACATAGTCCTGAACTCCGACCTGCAACACTGTCTGGTAGTTAGGAAAGAGGGTCTGCATCATATCCAGCCAAGAGGCTAGATTTTCCTGTTGGTAATAGGATAGATGGCAATAAATCAACTGAATCTTTTTAAAAGTTTGAGGCGCCTGCCCCTTACCCTCGATCAAATAGGAATACCAAGGATTGAGCGAACGAGCCTGCTCCTGCTGGGTTAAAAGAGCAATTAACTGCTTTTCACGTTCAGTGAGATTGGTCTCTTCCAGTAAAATCCACTGCTGTGAAGACAGAGGAAGAGTAAGATATCCTAATTTCTCTATCGGCTGATCTGAAATTTGAGCTTCAGGAAACCAGTCTTGTAGTTCTTTTGCAATCATATCCTAGCCCTCCACTTTTTGGATGCACCAAGAAATTATGGTTTCTAGCCGCTCCACATTTTCAGTCAGATGGAGATAGCCCATCACCGCTTCAAAGCCAGTAGACATACGGTAAGTCACCACATCAGCATTTTTAGCCTTGGTATGACTATTGGTATTGCGACCACGTTTATAGATTTCTACTTCTTTTTCCGTTAGGACTTCTTCTTCTAACATAAGGGAAATCAAGCGTGCCTGAGCCTTGGCTGAGACATACTTGGTCGCCTCTTGGTGAAGTTTATTGGGCTTGGTCATGCCTTTGAGGATGAGGTGGCGACGAATATACATGGAATAAACCGCATCTCCCTCAAAAGCTAGCGCAATCCCGTTAATGAGATTGACATCAATCACGAGTCCACCTCACTCCATCCTTGGTGTCAAGGAGCTTAATCCCTTGAGCAGCCAATTGGTCACGGATTTGATCTGCTGTCGCAAAGTCACGATTCGCACGCGCTTCTTGTCTCTTTTGGATCAAGGCTTCAATGTCTGCATCCAAAACTTCCTCAACAAAGACAATCCCAAAGACTTCCAACATATCTGCAAGAGCTTTCTTAACACTTGCATCATAGTTGCCAGAGTTGATCCACTTGGCCATTTCAAAGACAACTGTGATACCGTTGGCAGAGTTGAAATCCTCATCCATAGCGGCAACAAACTTATCTTTAAAAGCCTGTAACTCTTGAGCATCTACAGTCCCAGAAAATGGTTGCTCATAAGTGTTTTTTAGATACTTAAGATTGGTCTCGGCATCACGCACTGCTTTTTCCGTAAAGTTGATAGGTTTACGGTAGTGTTGGGTCGCAAAGAAGAATCGAAGCACTTGCCCATCAATGGTCTTAAGGGCATCGTGGACGGTGATAAAGTTGCCCAAGGACTTAGACATCTTGACATTGTCGATATTGACAAAGCCATTGTGCATCCAGTAGTTGGCGAAAGTCTTGCCTGTTTTTGCTTCTGACTGGGCAATTTCATTGGTATGGTGAGGAAACTCAAGGTCGGCTCCCCCACCGTGAATGTCAATGGTATCGCCCAAAATCTCTGTCGACATGACCGAACACTCGATATGCCAACCCGGACGACCAGGTCCCCAAGGACTATCCCAAGAAATCTCACCTGGTTTAGCTGTTTTCCATAGAGCAAAGTCCACAGGATTTTCCTTACGAGCTGTTTCTTCATCTGTTCGACCTGAAGCACCTAGCTCCAAATCTTCCAAGGTTTTATTGGCCAACTTAGCATAGTTATGTGATTTTTCCACGCGGAAGTAAACATCTCCTTGACTCTCGTAAGCATAACCTTTTTCAATCAAGTCTTCCACAAAACGAATGATGTCATCCATAAACTCCACTACACGCGGATGGCGAGTCGCAGGTTTCACGCCCAAGGCCGTCACATCCTCACGAAAGGCAGCGATATACTTGTCCGCAACCTCCTGTGGCGTGATGCCTTCTTCCTTGGCACGGTTGATAATCTTATCATCCACGTCCGTGAAATTGGAAATATAGGCAACTTCGTAGCCACGGTATTCAAAGTAGCGACGAATGGTATCAAAGGCTACTGTTGAGCGGGCATTGCCGACATGGATATAGTTGTATACAGTTGGCCCACAAACATACATCTTGATCTTGCCGTCCTCGATTGGGACAAATTCTCGCAAATCACGAGACATGGTGTCGTAAATTTTAATCATGCGGTCCACTCCCTTCTCTATTTCTGACTTTTTCGGCTGAAAACCAGCTCTGCAAAAGGGCCAAATTGTCTGAGGCTATCCAGTTGGTAAAAGCGCTGCCCTTCCTCTTGGGTAAAGAGGGGAACCCCCTTTCCTAGGATAAGGGGCGCTATCTGAATAATGAGGTGGTCGAAAAGATCCGCATCCAAGAGCGGTCCTATCAAGGAATTACCACCAATCACAAAGACATTTTTGCCTTTGTCAATCTGGTGAACAAAGTCCACCACATCCCCAGCTACTGGCTGGTAATTGCTGACAGGTAGGTGCCTATCATGCGTAAAGACATAGTTTTCCGTAGCTTGATAAAAACTTTCTACATCTTGCAAATCTTGGATTTCCTCAAAGGTCCGCTTGCCCATGATAGTGATATCCATTTGCCTGTAAAAGTCATCATAGCCTGTATCCTCTACAGAACCAAGTTGATGCAGCCAGTCTATCCTGTGCTGGCTGTCTGCCAAGTAGCCATCCATGGTGATACAGCCGTAAAAATATACTGTCATTCTTGTAGTTACCTTTCTAGTTCCTTTGCTATTGTCAAAGCGATAGTGAAAAAAGTCATGGCATCAGCTGTCCGCTCTTCATGGCGGGCATCCCAGGTTCGGTTATGATGATCCACATAGTCAGCTGTGTAGAAGAATTGATAGACTTTACTCTTGCGAAATTGACTCCAAGCCATGATAGCTGAAGCTTCCATGTCGACCACTTGTGCACCAGCAGCCAAGCGACGCTTGACCTTATCAGGCGTTTCTCGATAAAAGGCATCAGTCATCCAAGACTTTGTTCGAATGTGCTCAATGCCAGATTTGTTCAAAGCTTCTTCCATGGTTAAGAGCAAAGTTTCGTCATAAGCTATCTCATCACTTGCAGGAGCGTAATGGTAACTTGTCCCTTCATCACGTAAAGCTGAACTAGGTAAGATAATCTTATCTGCCTGAATAGACTGATCTAGAACTCCGCAAGAACCCAAAACAATAAAGTTCTTAAATCCTCTTGCTTTGAGTTCTTCTAAGAGTCCAACAACCATCGGGGCTCCAATCGTAGCTATAGCAACTGCTACCTTACTCCCATCTTTCTCATAGATATACCATGGAAATCTACCATTTAGATTGGTTAGATAGCCGCCTTCGTAAACATCTTCAAACTGCTTTACTCGTTCAACGATTTCTCCATTAAAAGATAAAATAATCGTGTCACAGATTTCTCCACCACCACGAATACTTCGATCAGTTGGTTCGATAACAGCAGGTACATTTTCGAATTCTTCTAATAGCATTTTTCTATTCTTTCTCATTCAGATAAACTACCTGAGTCTGTTTGACAAAGCCGATTTTTTCATACAAGCGCTTGGCACCTACGTTGCTGTCCTCTACTGCAATCTGAAATTCCTTATCATTTTGCTCAATCAGTTGGTTGACTAGGGATTTTGCTAAATAGCTTCCGTAGCCTTTGCCACGTTCAAGTTCTGATATTGCTAAACCGTAGAAGTAATTCGTATTAGTCGATAAATCTACCGTGCAAGTCCCAATAACCTGACCGTCTTTTAATAAAATATATAGGCGACTTTCTGAATCCTTCAGAGCTTCAGCGACATATCTATCCACAACTTCTCTCGATTCATGTTCCTCTGAAAACGCCTGAAATTTTAACTGGCTAATTTGCTCCTGATACGAACTATCTGCTAACAAAACTTCAAGATTAGAAACAGTTACTAACTGATAAGGTCTTCTATCCTTACCTAACCAGGTTTCTGTCTCTTCATCCTCGACCAATCCCCAGTTGCTGACAAAATCAGGATGACGCTCTAGAAAAATACGTTCTGTCTGAAAAGTAACTGAACGAATAGGGAAAGAAGCCGTTTCTTTCTCAAAACTCGTAAACAAAGCACGCGCAATTCCCTGACGGCGATGATTTGGATGAACCAGTATCGTCACTTCCACATCTTGGTCATCAGCATAGACAGTTAATAGACCAACAAGTTCGCCTTTTTCATAATAAAGGAAAAAGGCGGGCATGTTTGGGTCAAAATTAAGCATGTTAGAGAGATAGGGTTCACGGTAGGTAACGTCATATTTTTGGCAACAGTTAATTAGGACTTTCGCCTCAGATAACTCCTTTGGGCTTAACTTGTTTCTTGCTATAATCATATAAATATCCTTTACAATCCTGACGATCTGTGGCTGGCTTCTCTAGCATGCTCGAGTTTATTGACGTAGTACTCTCGTTTTTCTTCGACTTCGTGGATCGTCGGCTCATCTTTCTGTCCATGAACGCGAACAATCTTAGCTGGAATACCGACAACTGTTACATCACTAGGTACGTCTGCCACAACTACTGCAGCAGCACCGACTTTGGCATTTTCACCGATTTCCACTGGTCCGATAACTTGGGCATGGGCTGATATGAGAGCTCCCTTTCGAACGGTCGGATGGCGTTTGCCAACATCCTTACCAGTCCCACCAAGAGTCACTCCGTGATAGAGAAGAACGCCTTTTTCAACAATCGCCGTCTCTCCAATCACCAGACCTGAGCCATGGTCGATAAAAACACCTGAGTCTATCTGAGCACCCGGATGAATCTCAATCTGAGTCCAGAAGCGCCAAAACTGACTGTGCATCCGAGCCAAGAGTTTAAAGCCATGCTTCCAGAGAAAATGCGAGAGACGGTGGGCAGCCAAGGCCTTAACACCTGGATAGGTCAGTAGAACCTCCAAAGTGGTGCGCGCCGCTGGATCATTTTCTTTTACGATATCAATGGTTTCGCGCCACCATCCCATACATTTCTCCTTTCTTATTCTGAGTCTTTTGGTTTGTGCGTAAATTCTTTCTTAGGTTTGTGATCCTTGTGATGACGTGGACGGTGAGGTCGCTCAGACTTTTCGCCTTTTTCATCATGCTCAGGTTTTGGCGGACGAGGAAGAAGAACTTTCATAGAGGCATCGATACGGCCTTTTTCATCAATCTTGATAACTTTAACATCGACTTCATCACCGATAGCTACCAAGTCTTCGACACGGTTGGTACGAGTCCAAGCCATTTCAGAAATGTGCACAAGTGCATCTGTCTTATCAAAGAGGTTGACAAAGGCACCAAATTTCTCGATACGAACAACCTTGGCATGGTAAACTTCATCCACTTTGGCTTCACGAACCAAACCAGCAATGATTTCTTTTGTACGGTTAATGGCAGCTTGGTCACTAGAGTAGATAGATACATTACCTTCTTCGTCGATATCAATCTTAACGCCTGTTTCAGCGATAATCTTGTCAATAGTTTCGCCACCCTTACCGATGACAATCTTAATCTTGTCCACATCAATCTTGATGGTATCAATTTTCGGTGCAGTTGGAGCCAATTCTGGACGAACTTCTGGGATTGTTGCTTCAATCACATCAAGGATTTCAAAACGAGCTTTCTTGGCTTGAGCAAGGGCCTCAGTCAAGATTTCTGCAGTGATCCCTTGGATCTTGATATCCATTTGAAGGGCTGTGATTCCGTCACGAGTACCAGCAACCTTGAAATCCATGTCTCCAAAGTGGTCTTCTAATCCTTGGATATCTGTCAATACAGTGTAGTTATTTCCATCTGAGATGAGACCCATGGCAATACCAGCTACTGGCGCCTTGATTGGCACACCACCAGCCATAAGGGCAAGCGTTCCCGCACAGATAGAAGCTTGAGATGAAGAACCATTTGATTCTAACACTTCAGCTACCAAGCGGATCGCGTATGGGAATTCTTCCAAACTTGGCAAGACTTGAGCAAGGGCACGCTCACCAAGAGCACCGTGACCGATTTCACGACGACCTGGTGCACCATAACGACCTGTTTCACCTACTGAGTATTGCGGGAAGTTATAGTGGTGCATAAAGCGTTTCTTATATTCTGGATCCAAACCATCGATGATTTGCGTTTCTCCCATCGGAGCTAAGGTCAATACAGAAAGAGCCTGAGTTTGTCCACGAGTGAAGAGACCAGAACCATGTACACGAGGAAGGAAGTCAACAACCGCATCCAAAGGACGGATTTCATCGACCTTACGACCGTCAGGACGCACCTTGTCTTCTGTGATCAAACGGCGCACTTCAGCGTGTTCCATTTGTTCCAAGATTTCAGCCACATCACGCATGATACGGTCACATTCTTCATGGTCTGCATATTTTTCTTGGTAAACAGCTGTGACCTGGTCCTTAACTGCTTGAGTCGCAGCTTCACGAGCCAATTTTTCTTCTACTTGAACCGCTTTTTGGAGGTCACTGTTGTAGGCTGCGATGATTTCAGTCTGTAATTCAGCATCTACGTGGAGCAATTCTACTTCTGCTTTTTCTTTACCAACAGCAGCAACGATCTCTTCTTGGAAGGCAATCAATTCTTTGACTGCTTCGTGCCCTTTGAGAAGAGCTTCCAACATGATTTCTTCTGACAATTCTTTGGCACCAGACTCTACCATGTTGATGGCGTGCTTGGTACCAGCTACTGTCAATTCAAGAAGAGATTGCTCTGCTTGTTCTTGAGTAGGGTTGATGATGATTTGACCATCGACATAGCCCACTTGTACCCCAGCGATTGGTCCGTCAAATGGAATATCTGAGATAGACAATGCCAAAGATGAACCTAACATGGCTGCCATTGGTGCAGAGGCATTTTCATCATAAGAAAGGACGGTGTTGATCACTTGCACTTCATTACGGAAACCTTCCGCAAACATCGGACGGATTGGACGGTCAATCAAACGCGCTGTCAAGGTCGCATCTGTTGAAGGACGACCTTCACGTTTCATAAAGCCACCAGGAAACTTCCCAGCCGCATACATTTTTTCTTCGTAGTTGACTTGAAGTGGGAAGAAATCCCCAGTTGCCATCTTCTTAGACATAACGGCAGCAGTCAAAACCGTTGACTCACCGTAACGCACGACAACAGAGCCATTTGCTTGCTTAGCAACCTGGCCAGTCTCTACAACCAACTCACGACCCGCAAAAGTCGTTTGAAATACTTGTTTTGTCATTAAAATCCCCTTTGGATTAATTATATTATACGTCTTGCCTACAAAGATCAAGATACTAAGGACGTCAAAAGCAAAGTAAAAATAGGAAGCTGACGAAGTCTTCGATGAAGACAAGACAGTTTATCTTTTTTACACAGCTTTTCGGTCGGGTTCAATTACTCATGATAGCATAGATTGACGCAGTGTGCGATGCACACTGAGAAATCTATCTTTTTCACTAGGGATTTAGCCCGTGTTCAACTATCTAGATACTTTGAAATATCCAAGAATAATATTCTCTAGCATCTGTCTATTTTTGTTAGATTTAAATTGCTAAAAATCTTTTTATACCCTCATCTTTGTATCAAGTACGTACAGAGTCTATTTTATCATATTTTTCTTAAAAAGTGCGGGCTTTTCTATTAAAAAGGAACCATCCCCCTCGCTTGAGAAGAATGGTTTGCTTTTTATTACCCTAAAGACTGATGATTAAACAAGGCATGGGTTGCTTGGTGGATGTATTTCGCTGTTTCAGCATTGTTCATGGTGTACAAATGCACACCTGCGACATCCTGAGTGACCAAGTCCACGATTTGATCCACTGCGTAGGCAAGTCCTGCTGCTCTGAGCGACTCAGGGTCATGCTCATACTTGTCTAAGATGGCTTTAAATTTACGTGGAAGGTGGATATTCTCACACGTTTTCAAGAGACGAAGCGCTTGGTTACGGTTAAGAATAGGCATGATTCCCGCATGAATAGGAACATCAATCCCTGCCAAGGTACACTTATCTTGGAAATCATAGAAACGCTCATTGTCAAAGAAAAGCTGCGTTACGAGACTTGAGCAACCTGCATCCACTTTTTTCTTGAGATTTTGAATATCTGAGATTTGGTTTGGCGAGTCAGGGTGCCCCTCTGGATAGCAAGCTCCGACAATATCAAAATGCGGCGCTTGTTCCTTGATGAACTCAATCAAGTCCGTTGCGTAGCGGAAATCCTTTTGCGGTTCCACATCAGGAATGATGTCCCCACGTAGAGCCAAGATTTTTCGCACACCAACCTTGTCCAAGTCCGCAAGTGTCTCTGCAACCTTGTCCTTGGTCAGATAGATAGCTGGCAAGTGGGCAATAGTTGGAATCGCCAAATCATTCTGGATAAAGTCAGCCAAACGAACCGTTGTTTCCTTGATATTAAATTTATTATTGCTGGCGGTCACACTGATAAAGTGCGGTGTCAGCTCCCGCATATCCTGCAAGGCTGAAATAATTTTATCATTACCCACTGCTGGGTTTGGAGGGAACACTTCAAATGAGAGTGACGGTGTTTGGCGTGACATAGTCAATATCCTTTTCTTTTTGATTTCATGATTGCTTAGCCGACTAAGACGAAGCAGTCCCTTGATCAAACAGTGTCTAGCGAGAAATCGGATCTTACAATTTCTCACGCGCAGCTTTGGCTGCTTCGACAAGGCGGATCAAGCTTTCTTTTGTTTCTGGAATACCACGTGTTTTCAAACCACAGTCAGGGTTAATCCAAACTTTCTTGCTTGGTACTTTGGCAAGGATAGCTTCGATGGTGTGGTCGATTTCGCCTTCATTTGGCACACGAGGAGAGTGGATATCGTAAACCCCAGGTCCCACTTCTGTTTGGAAGTTTTTCGCTTTGAGTTCGTCCAAGATTTCAAGGTTTGAACGACTTGCTTCAAAGGAAATAACGTCCGCGTCCATGTTGTCAATAGCTGGGATGATATCTGTAAATTCTGAATAACACATGTGAGTGTGGATTTGTGTGTCTGGTGCTACTGTAGAGTGTACCAAGCGGAAGGCTGGAATTGCCCAGTCAAGGTAGTCTTCGTACCAGTCGCTACGACGGAGTGGCAATTTCTCACGAAGAGCAGCCTCGTCGATTTGGATAATTTTCACGCCAGCAGCTTCAAGGTCAAGAACTTCATCCTTGATAGCAAGAGCGATTTGAAGAGTTGAGTCCTTGATAGAGATGTCTTCACGCGGGAATGACCAGTTAAGGATGGTAACCGGTCCAGTCAACATACCTTTGACAGGTTTGTCTGTACGGCTTTGAGCATAGCTAGACCATTTGACAGTGATTGGGTTGAGACGTGTGACGTCACCCCAGATGATTGGTGGTTTCACCCCACGCATACCGTATGATTGTACCCAACCATTCTTAGAGAAGAGGTAACCTGACAAGTTTTGACCGAAGTACTCAACCATGTCGTTACGCTCGAACTCACCGTGTACAAGCACGTCAAATCCAACTTCTTCTTGCCATTTGATCCATTCGTCGATGGTTTCAGCAAGGAAGGCATCGTATTCTTCTTGAGACAATTCACCCTTACGGAAGGCCAAACGTTTGGCACGGACTTCCTTAGTTTGAGGGAATGAACCGATAGTTGTTGTTGGAAGAGCTGGAAGTTTGAAAGCTTCTTCTTGGATAGCTTCACGTTCAGCAAAGGCAGGCAAACGAGTGTAGTCAGCGTCTGTCAATCCTGCAATGCGCGCACGAAGTTCTGCATTTTCACCAACACGTTCAGTCGCAAAAAGTGCTTTGTTAGCTGCAAGAGCTTCTGCGCCTTGACCATTGCGGATAGCATCCAAGTCACGAAGTTCTTCCAATTTTTCTACTGCAAAAGCAAAGTGGTTCAAGATAGCTGGTTCAAATTCTTCGTTAGCAGTTGTAAATGGCACATGAAGAAGTGAGCATGAGCTTGTCAAAACGATGTTTTCAGCTGGGATTTGCTCAAGAACAGCCAAGCTCTTTTCGTAGTTGTTGCGCCAGATGTTTTTACCATTGACAATCCCTGCATAGAGAGTCTTGTCAGCTGGGAAACCACCTTTAACGAGTTCAAGAGTTTTCTTACCTTCGACAAAGTCAAGACCGATCGCGTCTACTGGCAATTTCACAAGGTCAGCGTAAACGTCACGAACGTCTCCGAAGTAAGTTTGAAGCAAGACTTCAAGACCTTTCTTGTCAGCCAAAAGTTTGTTGTAGAGGTTCAAGAAGAGTGCTTTTTCTTCAGCAGTCAAATCTTTTACAAGAGCAGCCTCGTCCAATTGGATACGAGTTGCACCAAGTTCAGCCAATTTTGCAAAAACTTCTTGGTAAGCAGCCACAAAACTGTCTACGAAGTCTTCTGCCTTGACACCTTCTTCAAAGTCTGATAATTGAAGGAAAGTGAATGGTCCTACAAGAACTGGACGAGTGTTGAGACCAAGTTCTTTTGCTTCTTGGAATTCGTCAAAGATCTTGTGACCTGCAAGTTTGACTTGGGTGTCTTTTTCAAATTTAGGTACGATGTAGTGGTAGTTGGTGTTGAACCATTTCTTCATCGGAAGGGCACGCACATCCCCTTTTTCTCCTTGGTAACCACGCGCCAAAGCAAAGTAGCGCTCAAGGTCAGACAAGTCCAAGTTTTGAACAGAAGCTGGCACCACGTTGAAGAGGAAAGCAGCATCTAGGAAGTTGTCATAGTGAGAAAAGTCGTTTGATGGGATTTCAGTGATGCCTTTTTCTTTGACAATGTTCCAGTGTTTGGCACGCAATTCTTTTGCTGCTGCAAGGAGTTCTTCTTCTGAGATTTCTTTTCTAAAGTATTTTTCAGTTGTAAATTTTAATTCGCGGAATTCACCCAAACGAGGGAAACCGATGATCGTAGTTGACATGATGTGTCCTCCAAAATTTGTTGTTGAAACTATCTTAACAGAAAAGAAACTGTCTGTATAATTGTAAAAAATTAGGCTTTGATATAGTTTGAAACTATATCACTCTTTTGATCAAAAGAAAAAGACTTGAGACCAGTGTCTCAAATCCTTTGTATAGCTTGTTTTGTGGCTGTATTTTAGTTAGAATACTCAAACGTGTTATTAGTAATTCTTATAAGTGACTATGGCTTGCTATTAGAAAAGACTATAGGTTAATCCCCTTCTCTCGGAGATTATCTAAACACTCCTCATAGTATCCTGCATCATGCTCACTGTAGATAGGATTGCCTAGCTTCTCCTCGGTCAAGTCTTGATAAGGAGGGCAGGTTTTGCCACGGTAGTTCTTATCCAACCATTCTGGACTGACATTGTAGCCACGGTCAGCCATCTCCTTCATGATCAAGTCATGGTAGGCGTAGAGACGATAAGGCGAGTGGGTAAAGACATAGTTCACCGTCGCATGCTTTCTGCCCCAGCCATTGCCACGCAGGGCACAGCACTCTCGATGTTGGCCTAAAAGTTGAGGACGGGGAAGTTTTGAAATCAAAGCCTCATGCCAAAGTCTCATGGGAGTCTCCTTTCAGTAAAGTCGAATGTTGCAAGTAGGTATTTGGATAGCGATCAAGCAAGTCTCGAGTCTTAGCGATTAAGTCTTCCTTAGAAGCCTGACCAAAACGGTAGCGATCCAGCAAGAGCATATAGTCCTTACGCTCAGCATCTGTCGCTTTCTTTTTGAAATAGCCCCAAATATGCTGAAAGGCATTGCAAACCTGACCTCTATGCTCAGGGATTTGGCAAGCACGGTCAATGAGGTTTTGAACATAGCTGACCTCCACCACTTCATTCTTGAGATATTGACGAATCTCATTGTAAATATTGCTGGAATAGCTCAAAACGAGGTATTTGTTTCTAGCCCAGAGTTGTTGGCACTGGGATTTTTGATTAGTTTGTTCCATGTTTCTCCTTGCTTTTTATCAGTTTCCAGGAAATATGGAAACAAAGTTGTACCTTAAAAATGAGCAAATCATGAGCGGAATATGAGCGAAAAAAGAAATAATAATTACTAACTGTATGGAACTTTTTCATCTTCTACAAATTTCCATAGATTCAAGAAACAAAGTAATAATTTTCTTTTAGTTCTCTGAAACAGTCAAAACTGAGAATGCCCTCATTTTGTAGTCTGCCTAAAACGACGCTAGGATGAATATCTATCTCCTCAGCAAAACGTATGATATCCATCTTATCAAAATTTCCTTTTTCAACAAAAGCTTGATAGTCTTCTGGTCTAATCAAGAAATTTTTTGCAAACTGGTCAGCCTCTTCCTCAGAACGTCGGTAGGATTCACTATTTCCATCATCTGATGAAAAATCGTTCTGTAAAATATGTCCTATTTCATGAAAAAGTGAGAACCAGAAAATATCGGATGCTTTGTTTCTATCCGTAAGTAAAAGCAAGGCACTACCATTACTGAATTTTTTAGTCGCTCCATTCAAATTGGCATTTGGTAGCGCGGGTAGACCGACTAGGACAACACCACAGTCTAATAAGATATCGTACAAGCGCTGTGGAAAGATTTCTGGGTCCTGTCTGGTCAACTCTCTCAAAGCAGGCAAGCTTTTCTCTAACTTTTTGCGATTGAGCTTGGTAGTTGTTACATCATGCGCTTTTTTAGACGCCAACTCCAACATGATATTGGAGTTCACTATACTTTTAGTCGTAAACTCACGCGTATTCCGATAGCTGACTAGATGGTTAAAAGATGTAAGATTTTCTAAACTTGCCACACCGAGAATCTTGCGAAGCTCGACAATCTTTTCCTTTAAAATATAGCGTTTGTCTGGAACGTAGCCTTTTTCCTTAAAATACTTGAAATCAATCATCTCACAGATTTCTTTCTCGCTACCTTCTTCTAGCTCTTTTTGTTCTACAATCTCTGCCACTTTTACATCATAAGCATTTTGAAGATTGAGCCAAGTTTGCATGGAAACCCCGCTTAGCTTGGCTAACTTATGAGCCGTCTCTTTACTAATGGACTCCTCCGCATTGACGAGCTTGCTGACAGTCTTTGCTGAAACTCCTAAGCGCTCCGCAAATTCTTTCTGCGTTACGTTATAATCTTCAATCAACTCCTCAACATACTGACCTGGATGAAAAGCAATCAGGTCTTTGTATTCAACAATTTTATTACTCATAGTGATTGCTGACCTCCTCTATTTTTAGGATTTCGATTTCAACAGGATTTGGAAACACCTTTTCTAGATCCTCTTCACGAAAACCGACAATCAACCGATAGGAACTTTTCCGACCATCTATATCCAAAGCAAACTGACCTTGTCTCTTTCCCTTGAGTTGGTGAAAGTGATATTTAGGAAAAGCTGTCACACTAGCCAAAGAATCTGCCGCTTCCAAAAAGTTGATCAAGAGATGCAACTTTACAGCAATCTTATCCGAAAAATCCTTTTTCGCCTGTTTCAGCTCTGTGCACTGCTTCTCAACAGTTTTGTTTGTATAGATAAGCTTCATATGTCCCTTTCTGTTAAATTAAATTACCTTTTAGGTAATTTAATTATATCATCTTTAGAAAACAAAAAACAGCCAAAAGTTAATTTGGCTGGAATTAATCAGAAATGTTTGTTTTTAATTTAAATTTATTCAACCTTTCCTCTTGAAACAGTTGATGCCACTGAAATTGCACCTTTAATTGATCTAGATTGTCTTTCTCCGAATGTTATTATCTCATTCAATATACTTTTAAATTCTTCTTTTTGTATATTTTTAGGCACCTTCAACTTAATTTTTATTGCAGTACCTGGGAAGATAAGTGAGTTTGGCAAGTAGTTTACTTTCTTTTTAGTAGCTATTGCTCCCTTAGAAATTATTGCAAATTCTCCTTGTAACTTTTTACACAATTCTGTGACTATGTATAATCCATATCCTGAGTTCAAATAGTCCTTTTCTTCATTTTCTCTTAGATGAGATGTTTCTGTAATACCACTAGTTACGCCCGGTCTCAAAGCTAATTTTAACGCTTCAATATCATCTTTGATATCTCTTTCACCCTTAAAATTCAAACTTTCTTTAAACCCTATACCATAATCAATAAGCGCGAATTCTGCTTCAATGTACTCACCATGATCCCAACGTTGAGAACAATGCCAAGCATCAAAACTGTGAGAATGCTCTGGAATATTTCTAATCATCTCAGAAATAATGTAAAAGAAAACTGACTCAACATTGTCATGACCACATGAAAGAACTTGAGATATTTTTCTAGATATGTTTTCGACAATATTATCTGAACCTCGATAATAATCAATTAAACAAGACTTAAATATTGGAGTATAATTTCCACTATAATTAATATTTCTATCGTCAAAATTAGTATTATGCTCAGCAAAATAAAAGAAATTATTATTTTTAGCATATCCTAATGAATTTTTTCCATTATCACGTATTTCACTGACTACTGTATACTCATGCTTATAAAGAAATGATGAAATCAATAATCCTATAAATGGGGTTAAAAATTTCAAATCATATATCATACGAACATCCTTTATATTCATGTCTAAAGATAATAAATCTACAATATAATCCTTATATTTAAAATCTGGTTTATTAATATTTAAATCCTGCATTTATACTCTCCCAATTATTTTCATTCATGTACTCTACCTTCACCTGTCCATTCATCAGCATTGGCAAGAGCCAATCGCGCAGTTGGGTGAGTTGTTTATTTTCTTCGATTAAATTAAGTTGCTGTTTATCAATCACTTCTAATTTTTGATTAATCTCAAATAATAATTTCAACGGAATTGCAGGGACTACAATTTTGTTCATATTTTCTTGATTAACTTTCATTTGAATTGAACCTGTTTTAATTTTCATAACCGAAACATCCTTCAATAGCATCATAAGGAGTTTACAACTATGATTCTTAATTGGTTCTAGCACATGAGCGTGATTGTTTACCCAATTTTTTCCTGAAATACGTTGTAAAATAGGGGTTCCTTTCTCTGTCATTACAGAACCATCTTCAGCCATTAAAACATAATCTCCGTCAAAGATATAATCATTGACATAATCCATTATACCAGTAGCACCATAATACGGTATTTCACCTTTTACAAGCTCTCTATCATTACTTGATAACGGAACTCTTTTTGAGTCATGGCATATTGTAATATCTCCCAACTTCTCCACTCCCCACCCTTCTGGGATTTCGCGTTTGAGTTCTGGGTGATAGACCATCTTTCCGCCTGATGATTTGTAGGGTTTGTCATTCTGATTTGGAAAATCAAACTGCACAAACCAGTAGTCATAGAGGGTCTTAGCCATGGATTCCAACTCTTGGTTGATTTGGTTGTTAAGATTTATCTTATTATCAAGTGACGTTAAAATTCTAATTATTGATTTCTGAACGCTCACACTTTCAGGTATGTAAATCTTGTAATTTTTTATGTCATTAGAATTTAAATTCTTTCTCACACCTGATGATAATTTTCTTAAAGAATCATATTGTGTTTTTAAATAGTAATAAACATATTCAACATCTGCCAATTTTGGATCTATTTCTATATTACAACAAGCCTGATTTGTTGTAATCGGTGCTTTTATTATTGAGATATTCCCTCTAGTCTTTCCTTCGCCATACATAGCAATAGATATGGTGTTTTCAGGATAAATTCTTAAGCTAGTTTGTTCTAATGCTTCTTTTGAAATTTTTGTATTCGTATCAAAAATGTACTTTTCACCTAGTTGGTCTGTTTTTAGCCAAGGAATACTTGGATTTTCCCAAAATTTTTTATTAGACTTTAGAGGAGTCAATCCACTAGAAACTCGAATAGACAATTCTCCTAATGTCTCTTCTTTCCACTTACTCATACTTCAACCCCTTCATTTGCTCTTCAATCTCCTGCTCCAAGGCATGCGATTGCTGAAAGAGGTCTGAGAGTTTGTTTTGAAAATCGGTCATCTTAGCTTCAAACTCTTCTGCTGTGATATCTACATAGTCGATTTTGATGTCAAAGTATTGACCTGCGCTGAGTGAGTAATTTTTCTCCTTGATATCCTCATAAGAGACGGTGACAGAAAAGTCCTCGACGGCTTCCTTCTTGATAAAGGTCTCGACGATCTTCTGCTCTTCCTCAGGAGATAGCACAGTCTTTTGGTTCTTACCTTCCTTGACCTTGGTTCCGAGGTTTGAGGCATCGATGAGGACGACATCGCCCTTGTTTTTCTTATTGATAAAGAGGATGGAGACGTTGGTACCTGTCGTCGCAAAGATATTAGACGGCATAGAAACGACACCTGCTAGCATTTGATTATCCACCAAGTGTTGACGGATGGTCTTATCAATCCCTGACTGGGCTGTGATAAATCCTGTTGGCAAGACAACAGCTGCTTGGCCGTCTGGCTTCAGTGAGTAGATGATATGCTGGACAAAGAGCTCGTAAATCGCCATCTTGTCCTTAGACTTAGCTGGAACCTTTGGCACTCCTGCAAAGAAACGCTCACTGGCTTCTGGCAAGGTCTCCACTTGGTCACGCCACTCTGAAAAGTCCAGCTTGAAAGGAGGGTTCGACACGATATAGTCCATCTTCTCAGGATGACGGTTGGCGATAATAGTATTTCCCTGCACGATATTATGGATGGAGTGTTGAAGTCCATTCAAGATTAGATTGAGACGAAGGAGATTGGATGACTTTTGCGAAATATCCTGACTGTAAACAGTGGTCTTATCCACACCGATACGACTAGCCAAGTTCATAAGCAAGGTGCCCGAACCAGCAGATGGGTCATAGATGCGCACATTTGACGGCTGGTCATTCCCCACCAGAATATCCGCGATAATCTTAGCTACAGAGTGAGGCGTGTAGTACTCGGCATACTTCCCACCGCCATCTTTATTGTAGTCCTTGATCATGTACTCAAAGAGGGTTGAGAAAAAGTCGAAGCCTTGTGAAAAAATGGTCTCATCAAACTTGACGCGTGCAAGGAGATTGATGATAGATTTTGCCACTTCGTTACGCTTACTGCTATCTGAGATGGTATCGGTAATCAAACGCTCATCAAAGAGACGGATAGCTGTGTCGCCGTCCGTATGAACCGAAAAAATATCGTTATTGTTGATGGCGATTTGGTTGAGGGTATTTTCAAAAGTTTCGTAAAAAGTCGACTCATTTTGCTGACGGTGAAGGGTTTCGATCAACTGGTCTGACTTGAGCCAAGCTGTGCTGGTACCGATATCCTCCAAGAGCCAGTCATAGTCTTCCTCACTCATGGTCAACAAGTTTTCATAGGTGTTCCCTGCATCTAGTACCTGTGCTTGATATAAAAACTTATCATTTAAAAATTTGTAGAGGAAAGACTGGGTGAGGAGTTTGTACTCACCCGCTTCTCCTCCTAGTCCTGCATGGGTAAAGACGGCTTTTAAATCATCTACCAAGTCTTGGACTTGGACCTTGTATGTTTCATTCATTAGTGTTGGTATTCCTGTTCATATTCTTCAAATAGCGATTCAACCAATCTATCAAAATCTTGTTTGGCCATATTGCTAGCTGATTGGTTTTTCTTCATTTCTTTTCGGGCTTGCTCGCGAATCATTCGCTTTAGATATTCCTCATTATCTAGAACCCCTTGATTTTGACCGATTCTATGGTCTAATTTAACCTTAGAACCTTTGATAACATGGTAAATAGCTGGAAATTCACTGACCATAGTCGAGTTGGTCACATGCTTATAGGAACGGGCAGCCATTTCATCTCCGTTAAAGTTCATGGTCAAACGTCTCATACGAGTATAATAATCCTCCACTGACTTAAAGAGTTCTTCATAGTCTTTTTGTGTTTCCTTGATATTTTCCATTGTATAGCCTTCTTGACCATAGATAAAATGTTTTTGCATGATGCGTTGGAATTCTTCGTAGAGAGAAACCCACTCAGGATCCTTTTCATCACGCTGTTTTTTAATCCTAGTAGCTACCCGACGTCTCCAATCTTCCAGGTCATTAGCTGCTAGACGAAGTTCTTCCTCTGCAATCTTGACAAAACTAAAACTGGTCTCAGACATCGCTAAATTTAAGAGCGTTTGACTAGAAAAGTCAGCTGGTTTATCAATCAAGGACAGTGTCAGCATCCGTCTAGAGAGGATATTGAGCAAGGTTGCGACCTGAGCAATGTCAATCTGTTCAATCAATTGATGGTAACCAAGGAGACGAGCAATATTGTAATACTGCTTGATTGACTCCAAAGCTTTTCGTAAATCGATTAACTGCCTTCTATCCTTGGTATCATTGATAGCTTGGGAAAAGTATTCCAGATTATCTGTTGGATAGTCAAGCAAGATTAGCTCCGTCTTGCTTAATTCATGAGAAATCTCGTCTGAAGGGACAAAGAGCGAGCCAAAAACATCCTCTCCATTTTCCCCAGTCAAGGCCGTATCATACTCTTGATTGAGTTCTTCCAGATAGGCACGATTGGTCCTGTCAAACTCTTTGGAAATATCCGCAAAGTCGATGACATAGCCAAAGAGATAGTCCTTGTAAGGACGATTGACACGGGTTAGAGTCTGTAAAAGGTTATGAGCCTTGATTTTACGCCCTAGGTAGAGACGTTTGAGACGCGGGGCATCAAAACCTGTCAAGAGCATGGAGTAGACGATGATAAGGTCAATTTTACCTTCTTTGTAAGCATCTACCTTGTCTTTCTTCTCTTCCTTATCTCCCTCATCATGGAGAATCAATGCGGATGTCAAGTTGATTGTTCCAGCTTTACGACGTTTTTCTAATTGCTTTTCAAGCTCACGCGCCTGCTTTGACGAGTCACAGACGATCATGCCACCAATCGTCTGATCATCAAAAATTACATCACGTGCACGATTAAAGTCCTCGATGATAAAGTCTAACATAGGTTCTACATAACGAGGGTGAGCAAAGATATCCTCCTTGGACAAGCCTCCACGTTGGATCTCTTCATTGATGGATCTGAGATTGTCTTTATAAGAAGTCTCGATATCTTCTCGCATCAAACGTAGGGTAAAGCCATCATCGATAGACTGGTTGTAGTAGTATTTGTGGATATAGTCCCCAAAAATATCACGTGTGGTCGCATGATTTTCCTTGGTCTTGCCATCTTTCTTATAGGTAATCAATGGGGTCCCAGTCAAAGCAATCTTGATTGCATTGGTGTCTGCCTGATAGAGATTTGGTAGGTAGGAACCGCGTTCATTATAAGAGCGATGGGCTTCATCGATAAAGTAGATATTTTGACGATTGAGGTCATAACCAGAGCGGTCAGTCAAGTCTGAATTATCCTTGAACTTCTGGATATTGACCACAGCGACATCATAGCCATCTTGTTTTTGATTGAGCTCTTGAGGGCTGTTGATACGCTTAACCTTGAGCCCTCGTTTGGTAAATTCTTTAAAGGCTTGATCTGCGAGATCCAAACGATCCACGACAAAGTAAAACTGAGGGACAATTCCCTGTTTTGAGAAATAATTGGTCAGATAGCGGATATTGAAGAAAGCCAAGGCTGTCTTCCCTGAGCCTTGTGTATGCCAGATAACGCCCTTCTTAACACCTTTTGCAATCGTCTCTTCGATGGCACGTGTCGCAAAATACTGAGGATAGCGCATAACGTGCTTTTGCAGTTGCATCTGACCATCCTTGCTCTCTTCCTCTACATAGACTAGTCCAAAACGAAGCATAAAGAGCAGGCGTTCTTTCTGATACAAGGAAGAAAGAAAGGCATTACAAGGTGTGTCTGGATTTAGGTTTGTTTCGAATTCTGGCTGGGACTTGAGGGCAAAGTGGTTCATGTCATCTAAAACGAAGTCGATTTGGTCCTCTGTTAAGGTTGCTAAGGAATGAAGAAAATCTTCTTCTCTTTCTTCCTTGAAAGCATTAAACTTGGTTTTTGAATAGGCATTTGAACCGTAGTAAGAGCCCTGTTTTTGTTGACCTTGTCCACTGATATAGGGCAAGTTGTCAGACAGAGCTATCAACTGGGTGATATTATTAAAGCGACGGAACTTGCGATTTTCAAAGCGTTGTCTAGTTCTGTCTTGCTCCGACTGAATTCCTGTTTTCCCATCTCGAATCGCATTTGGCTGTTTCACTTCGATATAAGAAAGAGGCAGACCATTGATAAATACGACAATGTCTGGACGGAATTCATCCTGGCCATTTTTACAAGTAACTTCAAGCGCTAGATGAAAAGTATTGGCTTCAGGGTTTTCCCAGTCAATATAAACTGTATCTTCCTGGCCTTGCAGGCGTCTAAAGAACGAACGTCCCAAGTCATTTTGATCTAGTTCCAACTTGATATTGGCCAGTTCTCTCTCAAAGTCTTCCTCTGTCAGGTAGTTGTTAAATTTTAAAAATTGCTCCTTAAAAACAGATACGAGGATATTGGTATCTGGATCTCGTTCTGCAATCTCCTTCCCATTACGGGGAAGATAGGTATAGCCCAGTCTCATAAGGTGTAGAGCTGCCGGAATTTGTACCCTCGTTAATTCAGAAAAATCTTTTTTCTTTGCCATCAAAAAACCTTTCTTAAGCTTTGTAAGAATAGTTTATTCTAAACGCTTCATTCTATTCAACCGTTTCAACTATTAAAAATTTATTTTCTCTATTATTATATCATGTTTCAGATAGATTTTTCCATACGCCCCTACTCTAATCGGCTTTTAACCTTCTTCTTAGTCAAGATACGGTCGTTTTTGTTAGAGAGAGCTTTGATACGAGCTTCGAGAAGGGTTTTCCGTCCGGCCTCTGTTCGTGTGTAGACGAGGTGATAGCGTCCGATAGTTGGCCTCAGAAAGTCGAGGAATTTCTGTGCTTCTTCCTTGCGCTTCTCAAAAAGACTAGGCACGACATAGTAAGGTGACTGACCTTGTCGGACTTTCTCTGTCTTCAAGAGATAGCGCTGGTTGTCCACTGGAGCAAAGAATTCTCCCACAGTCTGCGCAAACAATTCCTTATCTCTCATACTACCTCCCTTGAGATAGGCGAAAACCAAATAATTTTCCTTATCCTCCTCTACCTGAACACGAGATTGGTCATCTGTTAGATGCCCCGAATCTAGCAGAGCCTTTCGGATCTGCTCACCCAGAGATTGCAAACGTTTATAGGGACTCTTATAGCAGAGGTAGCGCCAAGATGCAAAGGCCAAAAAGAGGAGACAAGCTGCTGTAAGCCACCAAACTCCAGTCAGTCTCATTCTAAACAACAAAACCAATAAATCCACTGCTAACAGCAGCAAAGACATGCGTATCCATTTTAATGCATCAAACTGGAGCATGATTGGAATTTTCTGTTTTTGAGTTGCCACTTCCGTGACAATTTCGAACTGATCTGCCACTACGAGAGCATCTTGCCATTTTTTGCGCAAGCCTGCTCGATCCTTGGAGAGACTCTTAACTCGCTCATTATACTCGCTGATTTGCTTTTTCTTATAGGGGGGCTTTGGAAACTCCAAGCGATCCAAACCAGTCTCAATACTCTCCTGATTATAGGCCAAGCCAAGAAAGTGCTCCATACGGCGAGACAAGGTTAGCAGATCCTGATTGCTATCTAGCGTCGGTTCTTCTCCGGAGAGAGTAATGAGCGGCTCCGGTTGAATGGCTACCAAATGCCAGATATTGCTGGTCTTTTCTGGATGCCCTTGCCAGATACGAATGGCACGCCCGCGCATCTGGTTACTCAGCATAAAGCTCCCCACAAAGCTTCCAAGGATTAGGGAGTTGACACAAGGGGCATCCCAACCCTCTCCGAGGAGAGATTTTGTTCCTACTAGGACTTGGATCCGACCGCGTTGGAAAAGTTCCGTCACCGCCGCTACAATACCCTTAGCCGTACTAGGGAATCCCACCTGCACATAATCCTCTTGGTCTAACTGACCAATAGACGAAAAACTAAGATGAACCTGAGGCAAGAGTTCCTTCAACTCTGCTGCCACATTGGTGGGAAGAATAACGACACTCCCTGACAAGACAGCCAAAGATACAGGTATCTCATGCTCCTGAGCTTTCCGACGAATGCTTTCAAAATAAGGGAGAACCCCCAACTGAGAAATGGTTGCCTGATTATCTCCCAGATAGGTGGCAAAATCCTTGCGAATATAATCCGCCAAGACGAGTTGTCGCAAATCTTGTCCCATACTCTTATACTCAGTCAGAAAAATATCTGCAATACCAGACAATTTCCCCAAAGACTGATTTAAAATCTTGTCCCTAGACTTGGACTTGACTAGAGAAACCTGTCGCTGTTCGATCAACCCCCGTGCTTTCAAATCGGATTCTAACTTTTCCCTAAATCCATCTGGATCCTCATACCAATCTGGAGTTTGATAGAGAACACTCTGCAACAGCGTCTCCAACCAGTAGGAGGTCAATGCTGGAAGCTTCTGGGTTCCCAGTAAATTTTGTAAAGAGGGAGGAATCGTTAACCCCTGAGAATGCATATAAATCAACATAGCAGACAAGTACTTGGGATCTTCTAAGAGCAAATCAGATGAAATATCCCCTTTGAGGACCTTAGACCCTGCTACAAATGTTTGAAAATCAGGATCGACTATAAGGTGATGAATATAGTCCCACTTAGTCTCCTCAAACTGTTTGAGACGTTCCGCCTCTTCAGCTGTTGGTGAACAGATATAAACAAAATCCTGATGAGGACAGAGGGTGTCTTCCTTGACTAGTTCAGGTACCGTAATTTCTTGGTCAATTTCCCCACACATACGGATATAGCGTTCCCAGAGTTCAGGCTCGCTGTCATAAGGTGGTGTCGCTGTCAGGGAGATGACTTGCAGCTGTTCATACTGCTTGCGAAAGGCTTCCAGACTTTTCCACCATTCATTGCGCAGGTGGTGGCATTCATCCAAGCAAAGAGTAGCAACTTTCTGAGCTCTTAGACTTGCAAGCAAATCAAACCCCACAAAATCCTCTGCTTCTCCATCTTCTTGTGATTGCAATTGGTTCATGGCGCTATGAAAAGCCTGATAGGTCACAATCGTTAATGCCTTCATCTCCTTTAAGTTTTGGGAAACGAGATCTGAAATCTTCTGTTCGTTCTCTAAAAAGGCTGTTTGGATCCTATCTACCCATTGTTCTCGAATGGTGACAGTCGGAACCAAGACAAGGGCTGGGTTGCCAAAACGAGCGATCAGCTCGATACCAATGGTGGTCTTGCCGGACCCTGGTGCCGCCACTAGGTGAACATGGTCATCTGTTTGATAGTTCTGAAAACGATCTAAGACTTCCTTTTGGTACTTTCTCCATCTTCCTTTAAATTTTAAATCTAACATTTCTTTCACCGTTATATCTCTTGACTTACTCCTTTAATTGTACCACACTTATATAAAAAGCAAGATAAGGAATCAAATTAGTCTTTATAAGAAAAATATGGTATAGTAGAACCATACTATCTATAAGGAGTTTCTATGTCACAGCATAAGCAAATGAAAGCTGTTTCTCCCCTTCTGCAGCAAGTCATCAATATTTCGTCTATCGTCGGGGGAGTCGGCACCTTGATTTTCTGTATTTGGGCCTATCAGGCTGGAGTGTTAGAGTCCAAAGAAACCCTATCAGCCTTTATCCAGCAAGCTGGGGTTTGGGGGCCACCACTCTTTATCTTTTTACAAATCCTACAAACTGTTGTTCCGATTATTCCGGGAGCTTTGACCTCAGTGGCTGGGGTCTTTATTTACGGCCATATCATCGGAACTATCTATAACTATATCGGCATCGTGATTGGCTGTGCCATTATCTTTTACCTCGTCCGTCTCTATGGAGCTACCTTTGTCCAGTCGGTCGTCAGCAAGCGCACCTATGACAAGTACATTGGCTGGCTAGATAAGGGCAATCGTTTCGAGCGGTTCTTTATCTTTATGATGATCTGGCCAGTTAGCCCAGCTGACTTTCTCTGTATGCTGGCTGCCCTCACCAAGATGACCTTCAAACGCTATATGATTATCATCGTTTTGACCAAGCCCTTTACCCTAGTGGTTTATACTTATGGTTTGACCTATATTATTGATTTCTTCTGGCAGATGTTTTGAGAGTAGAAAATAGCCTGATACTAAATATACTTTGGTATGGAAATCATGCCTATTTTTCGATAGTGAATCGAGGACTTACCTAGCCTTTCCGCCGTGATAAAAACACCTGAAATCTAATGGTTTCAGGTGTTCGGAAACTTTGAAATATTAGGCTCAAAGTTTCGGTATGGAATTTAGAAGAAAGTCGCTACCGTCCGTCATCACTTAAGGAAAGGCTCAAAAAACATTGTCTTTAAGCAAAACATCCGTTTGGTTGCCCAAGCGGATGTTTTTTTGTTTTATTTTGCGACACTCTTAGCAAGGACAAAGTTCCCAAGTGTAGCAGAACCATTTCCAGCAACTGCTGGAGTGACGATGTAGTCACGCACGTCTGGTACTGGTAGGTAGCCGTTGAGAAGAGCTGTGAATTTCTCACGCACACGGTCCAGCATGTGTTGTTGGGCCATGACTCCACCACCAAAGACGATCACGTCTGGACGGAAAGTCACAGTAGCATTGACCGCAGCTTGAGCGATGTAGTAGGCTTGAACATCCCAGACAGAACTGTTCAGTTCGATGTTTTCACCACGAATACCTGTACGGGCTTCGAGACTTGGACCAGCCGCAAAGCCTTCCAAACAACCCTTGTGGAAAGGACAAACACCGTTAAATTCTTTTTCTACATCCATTGGGTGTTTAGCCACATAGTAGTGCCCCATCTCAGGGTGACCGACACCACCGATAAACTCACCACGTTGGATAACACCTGCACCGATACCTGTACCGATCGTGTAGTAGACCAAGTTCTCAATACGGCCGCCAGCATTGTTGCGGGCAACCACTTCACCATAGGCAGAGCTGTTTACGTCTGTAGTGAAATACATGGGTACATTTAGGGCACGACGAAGGGCACCAAGTAGGTCTACATTTGCCCAGTGAGGTTTTGGAGTCGTTGTGATAAAACCATAGGTTTTTGAGTTTTTATCGATATCGATAGGACCAAAGGAACCGATGGCAAGACCTGCAAGATTATCGAATTTAGAAAAGAATTCGATGGTTTTATCGATGGTCTCGATAGGAGTTGTTGTAGGAAATTGTGTCTTCTCTACAATGTTAAAATTTTCATCTCCGACAGCACAGACAAACTTTGTACCGCCCGCTTCTAAGCTTCCGTATAATTTTGTCATGATAAACCTCTTATCTTTGTTTTCTCTATTATAGCACATTTTAAAGAGCTAGATTTCTCAATATTTTAGATTTTCCTCTGTAAATCTTACCATCCAAGTAAAAACGAACAAACATGACATTTGTTCGTTTTTATGAATCTATTAAGCTTTCACTTCGATGATAGCGTCACCCTTGACAACAGATCCACTTGCGACTGGTGTCACAGAAGCGTAGTCTGCTGTGTTGGTTACGATAACCATTGTTGTGTCGTCAAGACCTGCAGCAACGATTTTGCTTGAGTCAAAGGTTCCAAGAATGTCACCAGCTTTGACCTTGTCGCCTTGAGCAACTTTTTGTTCAAAACCTTCACCATTCATAGTCACCGTATCGATACCAACATGGATCAAGATTTCAGCTCCATTAGCTGTCTTCAAACCATAAGCATGTCCTGTAGCAAAGGCGATTGATACTTCTGCATCAGCTGGTGCGTAAACCACGCCTTGGCTTGGTTTCACTGCGATTCCTTGCCCCATTGCGCCACTTGAAAAGACTGGGTCATTAACATTCTCAAGAGCAACGACATCACCAACGATAGGAGTTTGGATAGTTTCACTTTGAGGAGCTACTGGAATGTTACCAGTTGTTTCTTCTTGGACCAAACGTTCTGTCGCTACTTCAGTAGCAACTTCTTCTTCGTCTTCGTAACCAAACATGTAAGTAAGGGCGAAACCAAGAACGAATGATACAGCTACCATAAGAAGGTATTGAAGCAATTGACCGTTACCAACGTAAAGCATTGTACCAGGGATGATGGTGATACCATTACCAGTACCAGCAAGTCCAAGGATAGAAGCCAATCCACCACCGATAGCACCAGCGATCAATGAAAGGAAGAATGGTTTACGGAAGCGCAAGTTCACCCCGAAGATAGCAGGCTCTGTAATACCGAGGAAGGCAGAAAGAGCAGCTGGGAAAGCAAGTGTTTTCAGTTTAGGATTTTTAGTTTTGACACCAACGGCAACCGTTGCAGCCCCTTGAGCTGTCATCGCTGCAGTTATGATGGCGTTAAATGGGTTCACATGGTCAGCAGCAAGCAATTGCACTTCAAGCAAGTTGAAGATGTGGTGTACACCTGATACGACGATCAATTGGTGAACCCCACCGATAACCAAACCACCAAGACCAAATGGCAAGCCAAGAATCGCTTTTGTTCCGAAAAGGATATAGTTTTCAACCACGTGGAAGACTGGCCCGATGACAAAGAGTCCAAGGATAGACATGACCAAAAGTGTCACGAACGGTGTCACCAAGAGATCCAAGACATCTGGAACCACTTTGCGGAGGGCTTTTTCAAACTTGGCTCCGACCACCCCGATGATGAAGGCTGGAAGAACGGAACCTTGCAAACCAACAACAGGAATGAAGCCAAAGAAGTTCATAGCTGTTACTTCACCACCTGATGCTACTGCCCAAGCGTTTGGAAGTGAGCCAGAAACAAGCATCATACCGAGGACGATACCAACGGCTGGATTTCCACCGAATACGCGGAAGGTTGACCATACAACCAAACCTGGCAAGATGATGAAGGCTGTATCTGTGAGGATTTGGCTGTAAATGGTAACATCTTCTGGAAGTGTCATTCCAAGAGCATTCAAGAGACCACGAACACCCATGAAGAGACCAGTTGCTACGATAACTGGGATAATTGGCACGAAAACGTCACCGAAAGTACGGATAGCACGTTGGAACCAATTTCCTTGTTTAGCAGCTTCTGCTTTCATGTCTTCTTTAGAAGATGTTGGCAAACCAAGCGCAACGACTTCGTCGTACATCTTGTTTACTGTACCAGTACCAAAGATAATTTGGTATTGACCTGAGTTAAAGAAAGCTCCTTGAACTTTATCCAAGTTCTCAATCACTTCCTTATTGATTTTCCCTTCATCTTTGACCATGACACGTAGACGGGTCGCACAGTGGGCAACACTGTTGACATTTTCACGTCCGCCAAGGGCTTCGATGACCTTTTTTGCAATATCCTGATTGTTCATTTGCAAAAATCTCCTTATAAAATTTTGTTCTTGTTTGAAAGCGATTTTATTCGCCCTACGACTATTATTTTATCATGTTTCTAAAATATGTCAAGCGTTTTGCAGAAATTTTTATTCCCTTTCTTTTTTCTCTGATTATTTTTGCTCGTTTTTGAGGGATATTCTCTTTTTCCTCAAAAAAATATCTTTATATTAGAGGGTTCAAAGCTTTTTATTTACATTTTCTTTCATTTTTTCGTGAAAATTTGCCAGATTTCCTTTACTTGTTTTATGACAATCGTTTGACACATTTTTCTCTTTTTTAACATAAAAGACTTGCTTTTTTTGCCGAAAACGTTTACTATTAATAATAGAATAGAACTTATGGAGGAAAGATAAAATGGAATGGACAACCGAGCGTCGTTATAGACCCTATGAAGATTGGACGCAAGAAGAAATTCAACATATAAAGGAAAAGATGGCACAATCTCCATGGCATACTCATTACCATGTTGAACCAAAAACAGGACTTCTCAACGACCCAAATGGCTTTTCTTACTTTGATGGCAAGTGGGTCCTCTTTTACCAGAATTTTCCTTTTGGTGCAGCACACGGTTTGAAATCTTGGGCACAGCTAGAAAGTGATGATTTAGTGCACTTCACAGAAACTGGAGTCAAAATTTTGCCAGATACTCCATTGGATAGTCACGGTGCCTACTCTGGTTCTGCCATGCAGTTTGGCGATAACTTGTTCCTATTTTATACAGGAAATGTCCGTGATGAAAACTGGATTCGTCACCCATACCAGATTGGTGCTTTGATGGATAAAGATGGTAAGATTACGAAAATTGACAAAATCTTGATTGGCCAACCATCTGACTCTACTGACCACTTCCGCGACCCGCAAATTTTTAACTTCAAAGGTCAATACTATGCTATCGTCGGTGGACAGGACTTGGAGAAAAAAGGCTTCGTCCGTCTCTACAAGGCTGTTGACAACGACTACACAAACTGGCAAGCAGTTGGCAATCTTGACTTCGCTAACGATCGCACTGCCTACATGATGGAATGCCCAAATCTGGTCTTTGTAGGGGAGCAACCTGTCCTTCTCTACTGTCCACAAGGATTGGATAAAAAAGTTCTAGACTACGATAATATCTTTCCAAATATGTACAAAATCGGGGTTTCCTTTGATCCTGAAAACGCTAAAATGGTAGATGTGTCTCAACTTCATAATCTAGACTATGGTTTCGAAGCCTATGCAACTCAAGCCTTCAACGCTCCTGACGGACGTGCACTAGCAGTAAGTTGGCTTGGGTTACCAGATGTAGCCTACCCATCTGATCGATTTGATTATCAAGGTGCCCTTTCACTGGTTAAGGAACTGACCATCAAAGATGGGAAACTCTACCAATACCCTATCGCAGCTATCAAAGAACTTCGTTCTTCTGAAGAGGTCTTCTCAAATCGTACTCAAACCAACAACACCTATGAACTCGAGCTCAACTTGGAGGCCAATAGCCAGAGCGAGATTGTCTTACTTGCTGATAAAGAAGGCAAGGGGCTTTCAATCAACTTTGACCTTGTCAATGGACAGGTGACAGTGGATCGTAGCCAGTCTGGAGAACAGTATGCCCAAGAATTTGGGACGACTCGTTCTTGCCCTATCGATAATCAGGCTACTACTGCTACTATCTTCATCGACAAGTCAGTCTTTGAAATTTTCATCAATAAAGGAGAAAAAGTATTTTCTGGTCGTGTCTTCCCACATGCGGACCAAAATGGGATCCTCATCAAGTCTGGAAACCCAACTGGAACTTACTATGAATTAGATTATGGTCGCAAAACTAACTGATGTAGCAAAACTTGCAGGCGTCAGCCCTACTACCGTCTCACGGGTCATCAATAAAAAGGGGTATCTATCTGAGAAAACCATTCAAAAGGTTAATGAAGCCATGCGAGAACTAGGCTACAAGCCCAACAATCTGGCTCGAAGTCTCCAAGGAAAATCTGCCAAGTTGATTGGACTCATTTTTCCAAACATCAGTCATGTCTTTTATGCGGAGTTGATTGATAAGTTGGAACACCAACTCTTTAAGAATGGCTACAAGACCATCATCTGTAACAGCGAACATGACTCTGAAAAGGAAAGGGAGTACATCGAAATGCTGGAGGCCAATCAGGTCGACGGTATCATTTCTGGAAGTCACAACTTGGGAATCGAAGACTACAATCGTGTGACAGCACCGATTATTTCCTTTGACCGAAATCTGTCTCCAGACATCCCTGTGGTCTCCTCTGACAACTACGGTGGCGGGGTTCTCGCTGCCCAAACCTTGGTTAAGACAGGCGCCCAGTCTATCATCATGATTACAGGGAATGACAATTCTAACTCGCCTACTGGACTGCGTCATGCTGGCTTTGCCTCTGTACTCCCAAAAGCTCCTATTATCAATGTTTCGAGTGACTTTTCTCCCATCAGAAAGGAAATGGAAATCAAGAATATCTTGACTCATCAGAAACCAGATGCTATCTTTGCTTCAGACGATTTGACAGCTATCCTAGTTATCAAAATCGCTCAGGAACTGGGCATTTCTGTCCCTGAAGAGCTCAAGGTCATCGGCTATGATGGGACTTACTTTATCGAGAATTACTATCCTCATTTGACAACAATTAAGCAGCCTCTAAAAGAGATTGCCCACCTCACTGTTGATCTTCTCCTGCAGAAAATTGAAGGTAAAGAAGTCGCAACAACTGGTTACTTCTTACCAGTTACATTATTACCAGGAAAAAGTATTTAACTACAAAAAACTCAGATCAATTGATCTGAGTTTTTTTATGATCGTAAGTTTTCTAGATAGCGCTGGGCTGTCTCTAAGTTAAAGGTTTTATCAGCGATGAGGCGCTCGACCAGGGGAGCAACCTCGGTCTCACTAGCACCAGCTAGGAGAGCCAAGGATTTGGCAGAAGGATTTTAGTCTCGTTTTTCCAATCGAAAAATATTGAGCATTTAGTTCTGAAACACTTTAAGACAACAGATACAAGACAAATTTTCTTATACTCTTCTAAAAGTTTTTTACCCAACTGATGTTATTGTTACCAAATGTCTCCATGATGACTTCATTCAATTTACTTGTCTTCTCCTTTGTTATGTAAGATATCTTCATTTACACAAAATATGTTTTTTCCTATAATAAAACACTCCTATCTCTAATTTATCAGTTTTCAATAGGAATATTTTTCTTATATCTCATTTTATGTAGTCAATCCCCCGCATGTGCGGGAAAAACCTTCAATGGCTTTGACGTAGCCGAGAAAATTAGGGATCACCCCCGCATGTGCGGGAAAAACCTGGCACGCTAGCCGTCAGTGTGGTTGACTGCGGGATCACCCCCGCATGTGCGGGAAAAACTCAGCTGCGACCTGCTCCACGGCATTGACAGCAGGATCACCCCCGCATGTGCGGGAAAAACCAATTCTAAACCGTCAAAAATATAGTCGATTACGGATCACCCCCGCATGTGCGGGAAAAACATTGTCAAGCCGTTTATTGGCAGATGCCTTAAAGGATCACCCCCGCATGTGCGGGAAAAACTACCGTGTGAGAATGTTGATGGATAGAGTTGCAGGATCACCCCCGCATGTGCGGGAAAAACTGCGCTCATGTAACTGTCAACGAATTTTTTCAAGGATCACCCCCGCGTGTGCGGGAAAAACCATGGCAACATTACAATTTCGACGAATTATACAGGATCACCCCCGCGTGTGCGGGAAAAACGACTTAACTAAAGTTATTGAAGCAGCGATGACGGGATCACCCCCGCGAGTGCGGGAAAAACTGCGACAGTAGTTCGACAAGTACCTAAAATTAGGGATCACCCCCGCGAGTGCGGGAAAAACCTAATTGTTGCGCTACGATGCCCTCTTGACCTGGGATCACCCCCGCGAGTGCGGGAAAAACCTTGTACTTGTCCTTTAAGCGGCTTGTCATTTGGGATCACCCCCGCGAGTGCGGGAAAAACAAGACGCGACTAGAATCATCTATGAGGTGGACGGGATCACCCCCGCGAGTGCGGGAAAAACCTATACATGTTTCCTTGACGGATAATCCGTCCAGGATCACCCCCGCGAGTGCGGGAAAAACGATCCATGGGTAGAAGGAACCGCTAATCACTTAGGATCACCCCCGCGAGTGCGGGAAAAACAAGTAGTTTCATAAATAAGAGTACCTCCCTTTAGGATCACCCCCGCGAGTGCGGGAAAAACCAATTTTAAAACGGATAAAACTGAGTGCTTCAGGGATCACCCCCGCGAGTGCGGGAAAAACTTAGTATGACAACCTTGCTTTCTTTAGGTTTCAGGATCACCCCCGCGAGTGCGGGAAAAACTTTATGAGATTGTACATAACTAGCCTCTGCATCAGGATCACCCCCGCGAGTGCGGGAAAAACGAGTACTCAAACAATAACTTTTTTGTCGGTATGGGATCACCCCCGCGAGTGCGGGAAAAACTAAATGGTACAATGTATATAGTTAGAAATGAGGGGATCACCCCCGCGAGTGCGGGAAAAACTTTTCTTGCGCCTTATTACCTGTTTCTCGCGTAGGATCACCCCCGCGAGTGCGGGAAAAACCTGATTGATTCCATGTGCACCATCTTATCCTTAGGATCACCCCCGCGAGTGCGGGAAAAACTTAGATGAAATGTGCTGTTATACTTATGAACTAGGATCACCCCCGCGAGTGCGGGAAAAACTACGAATATAAATCTTTTACCGCTTCTATTCCAGGATCACCCCCGCGAGTGCGGGAAAAACTACTTATGAACTATTATCATCAGAAACAATCAAGGATCACCCCCGCGAGTGCGGGAAAAACATTACAGATTATGAAGATTTTGACGATGTGCCAGGATCACCCCCGCGAGTGCGGGAAAAACCTAACCTATCATCTTATAAAATCCTTTCTTTTAGGATCACCCCCGCGAGTGCGGGAAAAACACGATTAGACAATGTTTGAAAGCAGATTTTCTAGGATCACCCCCGCGAGTGCGGGAAAAACTTTCTGGCTAGATAGCTGGAAAATGGTTCAATCAGGATCACCCCCGCGAGTGCGGGAAAAACATGATTTTAGCACCAAATTTTCCATAGAGTGCAGGATCACCCCCGCGAGTGCGGGAAAAACCCACCGAAAATATTGATATTACCAGTAGCGATAGGATCACCCCCGCGAGTGCGGGAAAAACTTTACTTTCTTATTAAGTTTATCACTTGCACTAGGATCACCCCCGCGAGTGCGGGAAAAACCGATTTACCAACATCTAAAAGTTGAAAATATTAGGATCACCCCCGCGAGTGCGGGAAAAACGGAACGTCAACGTTGCTGGACGGAAGCAGCGTAGGATCACCCCCGCGAGTGCGGGAAAAACTCCATTTACAACACTCCCATCTCTTGTAGCGTGGGATCACCCCCGCGAGTGCGGGAAAAACCTGAACGGAAAAATTGATAGACGGTCCATAGTAGGATCACCCCCGCGAGTGCGGGAAAAACCTCCTCTTTAGCGTGCTGCAGGAAGTCGTCTTTGGGATCACCCCCGCGAGTGCGGGAAAAACCGTTCAATCCATGTCCACGGAGGATTTGAACTAGGATCACCCCCGCGAGTGCGGGAAAAACTTTTACAATAGGATTTATTCCACTACTATTTAAGGATCACCCCCGCGAGTGCGGGAAAAACTTATTTATGTTTTCTTCTAAGACTTCAATACCAGGATCACCCCCGCGAGTGCGGGAAAAACACTAAAAGATCCCATTGAAATCGCTTAATCCCGATTGATTCTATCCAAAAATTTATTCACTTTTGTTGATAACTGATAGATTAACTTAGCGTCCGGTAAAGCTCTATGAGGAACTACCTCTTCAATTCCATATTCCTTAAGAGCTGTCTGTAATTGATAGTTAGCCAGAAATAGTTTTTCACTCTTGACAAATTTCTTTAAATCATGAGTTTTATTTGATAATAAAGGCAAACCCAACTTGTTAAGCTCATTGTTAATAAACTTAACATCAAAATTGATACCATAGCCAACTAAAGCTGATTCACCTATAAAAAGCAAAAAATCGGAAAGTACTTCTTTTAAATTTCGACCATTTTGTTCTAATAGAGCCTGAGAAATTCCCGTTAATTTAGAAATCTTCGTAGGCAAGATTCCGTCATATTTGATAAGAGCATTAAACTCTTCTGTAGTGGATGGAGTAACCTTAAGTGCCCCAATTTCTATAATGGTATGTTCATTCTCATCTAAACCATCCGTCTCAATATCAATCACAATATAGGAACTCTGTGGTTTTGAAGAAACTTCTGAATGACGGCCAAAACGCTTGATCCGTCTAAACTTAGCAGCATCACTGTATCCAAAACTGGATATTTTTCCATTGCTGTCTGTTTGGCTAGGTAATAGAATTAATGGGATTCCATCATAGTCTAGTACACTCCGCTGAGCATTTACGGTATCAAATTGATAGCCAATTTCATTTCTAAAGGCGTAACTAATTGTAGCTTCACCTTTTCCAACGTTCGCCTTAATACGATCCCATAACTTTTCACGAACCCTAGTATTGATATTTCCAACGTAAACCCCTGTGGCAATTTCTTGCATCCACTTGGTTAAATCTCCTTTTAAAGACGGCGGAACATTTTTTAAAGTTAAAACAGTCAGTGGCATATTATTAATTCTCCATATAACTAACTCCATGTTTAACAAGTTTATCCTTATCATCCCACAAAGAAAGCGTATCAATCACTAACTCCTCTTCATCATCTATTTCAAATAAATATTGAATGTCAGTAACTATCCGAGCCATTAACTTGCCATCTACGAAGGAATCTCTTGTTTTCAATCGAGCAAGCTTACCAATATCATCATCCTCAGTATAGTTAGCTGCAATTTCAAAAGCTAAGGGAATAGTCAATTCAGCTTTATATAAGTCTGCAATATCATAAATAAAGGATAAATCATGGCCGGTATGTACAAAACCAAGACCTGGAGAAACACCTAGCGCTACCACTATACTGTACACCAAACCGTAAAGTGCTACATTAGCTGCGGATAGCGCCTGATTCACTACCGTCCCTCCTTCAAAATCATCAGGTCTGTAGTCCCTTTTATCCCAAGGAACCTTGAATTTTTCAGATTGCATCCTATATGCTTTTCTCACCCTAGCTCCTTCACGACCCCGTAGTTGCTGCATTGTTAATGTGGTGACATCTTCACCAGGAAATCGCATTTGATACATTTTACGGGCAACAGCTAAACGCGACCGAGAATTTGAAACCAGCTTAGCCTGTCTCTCTAAGAATTTTGTTGAATGTGCTAAGGATCTTCCATGAGCATACTGACGAACACCTCGCTCACCAACCCAAACCAGACTGGTTCCAGCATCTCCTATCAACTCTACAGCACGATGGCTAATATCAGTACCCGGCCCTAGCAATAATACACCAATCATAGCAACAGGTATTCTAACTGTTCCGTTGCTATCAAGCACTGTAATAGCGCTATCCACACGATTTATCTTTGCGTGTTCTACGTAAATAAAGCTGACACGATCGCTTATTTTAGGAAGTTCTCGCAGAGATGTTTTCTTCGTTCCACTTTTTTTTACCATGATTCGTTTCCCAATGGAATAACGGTCATTAAACCAAAACCGTATGCTTTTTTCTTTCCCATTCCTTCAGTCAAAAGCTTCTTAAAAAGATCTGCATCACTAACTGTTAAGATCCCTTCATAAACAACCTTTATCAATCGGATAGGTTTAACAGCTTTTTTAAACACCTCATAACCACGTTCAACGATTGAAAAATCTTCTTTTATCAGTGAAAATCCATTTTTGTCAGAGCGGTCTATTAGATAATTCATCTGATATTCACTCGTAACATGAGGTTTTACAATACCTCTTTTAAGATTATCTGGTGATACTAAGGAAATAACTGGATTAAGCACCACTCGAAATTTCATTCGGCTACCAGTATAGATATTATCTAAAAATTGTTGATAATCCTTAGTTTGAGCACTACCAGAAACCCCGTATTTTTCTAATCGTTGTAAATCAGGTTTATTTTCACTAACAATAATCAGGTAATCTTTATCTTGGATACGATCTATACGCCATAATTTCCTTGTTCGAATAGATTGTTCCATTTCTTCTGGAAAACTCTCTTCTACCCAAGCATGGTAAGCGCCTATATGTGTTAAGCGCCTAATCTTTCGGCGATTGGTCCGATCAATTTCTACTCTTGAGATATACATACCATCAATCTCCTATACTCTTAAAAACATCATGTGCCGTATTTTTATCTCGAAACGAATTCCGAACTTGAACCAGTTCTCTGGTTTCATACCTATAGCCAAACCTTCTCCCCTTTTGTGAAAAAGACTTGACAACATCTTGTCTCAGTTGATAAATACCTCTATCGGTTAAATGTCTATCAGAATAGATTTCTAAAGTTACGACATCCATAAGCTTTCTCTTCATAAACCATGGTGAAGCTTGCCAATCAAGAGTTCTCAAACTTTCAACTGCTCCAATCTCAGTCTCACCTAAGATAAAATCTGCAGTCAACGGCAGAGCCCTTCTTCCCATAAATGGTTGGAAATAGGGATTTCTCAAAGCTTGTAAAATCATTTCCAAAAACTGCTCATTATTATGAGAAAGAGCCACTACAAAAACAGCATCTTCTAAATAATAACGATTCGTGACATAATTTCGTTCAAACTTTCCTTTTTCTGTATACTTTTGTGCAATATGAAAATCTCTGAGTAAATTTCCTTGTTGATCCACTCGAACTGCAAAATCCAGCTCGTTTAAACGAGTAATTTTTTCATCATCGTCTCGACGATATCCTAGACTTGAAGCAATCAACCCAATAACAGAACTCTTAGAAGGATAAAAATCCGTATGTCTTGTTTCGAAATGTGAACTTGTCCCCCAAGATTGCAAAGGGCCAGCAAATTTCAACAAAATAGTCTTCATGCCATTCACCTATTTTTTGAGGACTTGTCCTAAGGTTTCCGAAAAATCTTTTAATAATTCTGAAACGGAATATTTTTCCTCACCTATTTGTTTTAAACTCTCATTCTCATCCAAAGTCACATAGAAAGTCAAAAGTGGTTTATTCACGAATTTTTCAACTCTTGTATACTCTTTAGACAGTTTTTCAATAGATTTTGCCACATAACCATCTGTTGATTTAACTGGTTCTTCAAAAGCACTGACAAGATTAACAGGACGATCATCACGCAAAGAAACGATTAGAGCCTGCGGTAAAGTTTGATTGGCAAAGGTATTCACTTTTCCTGTCGGGAGTGAATTTGCAAATGCTTCGATGAATAAATTCAAGCTGTTCTTTAAGGATTTCTCATCCTCTAGTTGTTTTGATAATTCATGAATCGCAACATTGGCATAACGATAAAGCGTAGAAGAGTTAAATTCGATAGTTCCCAGCATACCTGCACCTGCATTATCCTCTGGAGCTAAATCATCAATAGCAGTAAAGAAATCAAATTCAGTTTGTACAGCATGTGTTGAAATAGCATGGGCAACTTGAGAGGAAGCATCCTCGTTTAGAACTGGATCTTCAGCTACCATTCGACCGAACATAGCAACATCAATGGCTGGATTTGAGTTAGCTAGTTTTTGAAGTTCTTTTTTATCAGTCAGATTTTCATAGGCCGCTTGAGCTAATTTCTCAGCTTGTCTATCCCCCATAAAGTAAAGCGCCTTGACTTCACCTTTTTTCTTAATTCCAGTAGCTATCAAGACTGTATCTGCTTTGGTTAGTGCATCTTCAAAACTGATAGAATTATCTAGTTCTACAATTTTACCTGCAACATATCTTACAATGTCTTTTGTTCGGACACCGACATTAGACTGTTCTCCATAAGTATTAAAATAGTCTCTTATAGCTCTCTTCCAAGCTTGAGAACTCACGCGCGATCTTTTTACACCCCCGTACTGAGCGGTCTTTGGGCTACCTGTATCATCTCTATTCATATTTGAAGGTGGCAAGGTTTGTATAGCATGAATATCTAAAAATAAGCGTTGGTTAGTTGTCATTGTGTTTTTCTCCTTTGATTTGTTTATAATATGATCTTGCCCAATTTAGGCGAAGATTTTCTTGTACATTTTTTAAAAACCAATACAAGTCCTCAGCTAACTTAGCATAATCAACCTTTGTAGCAGGAGACTTTGTTTTGAGTAACATCATCATGTGGCGTAAATGGTAGATCAACTCTTCAAAAGTTGATGATGTAATCATAACATTGAACCTTCTGTCAATGGCTGTCGTATCATCTCCTTTTCGAAGTTGACTAAGAGCAGAACCGATATTTTGATAAGTATCGGGCTCATCTAACATCACACCAGTTGAAGTTCCTTGTTGATGTAAGGCGTAAAATTGGATAGCTGTATAAATTGCTAACTCCTCATAGCTAGGCTGCTGGTATGAATTGACAAACTCCTCTGGTAAATGCTCAAATAAAATCGGCCAGATATCTGTTGCATCGCTCAAGGGTTTACCCAACGTTTTTCTAATTTTTGCCAGTGCAGCTTTACTCGATGGTGACTCCAACTCATAACTCAATTGTCTAATAATTCTTTTTGTGACAGAACCAACTGTCTGTTTGGATTGTTCCAACACACACACCTCCTATTTTAATTGTTGATGAAGCAAATAATCAAATGAATTATAGGCAGTTGCAATATTTTTTATTCGACCATCTTTTTCAATACCGAGGTAGTCCCTCGTTCCTCCTTGACCTAAGATGCTCTTTGCTTCAGCTTTAACCATTTTTTTCAGTAAGTCTCTCCATTCTTTGATTTTAGGATCCTTTTCATCATCTGGTAGGATACTGGATAACCATTCACGAAAAGGGTGATCGATTTTGAAATAGAGCATTTCAACCATCTGATTAGTATAATTGTTGTTTGAGATATTCCTGATTTCTTTTAGATCCTCTATATAGCGTTTATATACTTTAGAAATGACAGTTTTTGTTTCTTCCACCACCTCATTAATACGTGGTACCCAACCACTCTCATTAAAATCAGCCAAAACTAAATCATTGATAAGTATAGAGTCAATAACTTCATCAGTTGGAAGCCATGAAGTAGCGTTTCCATCATCCTGCATACTAATGGAAATAATATTAAATAATCTATTTCCTATTGTGTCACCTATATCTCCTAGCCAATCAATAATTCCCGGTCTTCTAAAGTGCCCTGTTCTATCTTCTACTGCTAGCAAACCAAAAGACCGCCACAACGATTGATTCAAGAGATGTTTCTTAGGAGTATAGCTATCTTTATTTTCTCCTGTAGTATTATACTTCCATGTTGTCATTGGCTCTAAAAAATTGTCCTGATGATTGATATCGGGTAATTTTACAATCTCAAAAGAGAAAGGCTTATTTAAATCATATTCTGGATCAATATAAATCCCTCTGCTCCAAATCGTATACAGATTAGCTAAATCTGTACATTCACTACCAAACAAATAGCGATTAATATTATCAGAACTAGCAAATTCCCAACAGGGACATTGAATACTTTCTAAATTACCATAGTCATAGAATGGCAAGATACAATTTAGTAACAGCGTTTCAAATAAAGAAGCTCCCTGTATAAAAACTACACCGATATCAAACAACCAGCCTTTTGACACTTTATATTTTTCTTTTCCAAAAATAACTTTATCGGATAATCCTGAGTACCCTTGAAAAGTTAAAAGCCATCGTGTAAGTTCGGAAGGAGTCAGTTGTTCTTTATTTTTACTATTCTTTGGGGAAAATAAGGCTAACTTATTCCCACTCTCTGAAATCGTTCTATTGATATTTTTCCCAGAAATACTGCTTGCTTTTGCTTTACTGATTCTATCTGCTGCAATATCCTCTTTTCTAACTTGAAAAAATGGATATTCCTCATCAAATAAGTAAAAGCGATCCCGCCATTTTTCTAGGTAATGATTAACAATGTCTGGGAACTTACCACTTTCCCAAAGATCTATCCATGTATCATATAAATCATCCTGATAGTCAGCAATATCAGATTCTTCCACAGGCTCAATTTGTTTAAACCGCTCATCTACTGCCAGATACTCATAGACATTACCATCTGCATCAAAGCGTGAAAAAACAGTATGTAACACAGCCAGCAAAACTCGTAGCACAGCAAAATCTTGCGTTTTTGTATCTCCTGCTAAATCTTTGTACTGATGAGCATTTATAAACAATTCCTGCAAGGAAACTTCTTTTGTTGTTCCTTTTTCATCATAAACGACAGAAATCCAGGGTTCATCTAGCAAATTAAATCGACTCATTCTTATTCAACCTCTCCGTTGTAATTCCATATTTTTTATCATATAAGAGTTTAAACCCATTTAGAATAAACTCATTGTTTTCATCAAAAATAATCCCGAGAGCTCCTTTTAACCACGATGAATTTCGCCATTGACTTAAATAGCTGTTGTTATACCTTTCAAGCTCTTCAATAGTTTGATCGATATTATAGCCCTTGGATAAACTAATTGGAAGTCGTAAAGTATTTTGTGCTACTTTTTTAGCGACCGAAGGATTATCAATATTCTGAGATATATCTTGATTTTCAATAAATAAGCTATAGCCATCAGACATTTTCTTTAAAGCAATCACTTCAATTGTATCTTCAACATCACGAACCTGAGCATTAGATTTTTCTTCACTATCGTTTGGATGCAGGTTCTTCAACCAGCCAATCAGACTATTGTTTCTATGTCTCGATATTTTTAAGACAGGATCATTGATACGGTATGTTCTTGCCTTTGTTTCCTTATTTTTAATCGTGATATCATGCTCCGCCTTAGCATCTAAATATTTTTGCTGAAATTCCTGACTTGAAAACTCAATTGTAAAATCTGGACTATAAACTTTCTGGACTAATGGTGAAATATCATCTGGTAATCTCATGATATCTGGTAAAAAGTGCTGAGTTCTGGCTAATAGATAATCACCATAAACAAAACTACTTCCTTCTTCAAAATCCAACTCTTCGGAAGTTCCTAAAACGTAAAACCTAGCTATTTCATGCTTTTGAGGCCGTTCTATTTGGTGTCGATGAAGTCGTCCAATACGTTGTATTAGCAAGTCCATAGGTGCCAGATCACTTATCATCACATCGAAGTCAATATCCAAGGATTGCTCAATCACCTGAGTTCCAATGATAACTTTCTTATGTGGACGTTCTACATTTTTTCCGATTTGTTGTAATAATTCTTTCTCTTTTTGGATTCTTTCGGTCGCAATAAAACTGGAATGAAGCAATTCCACCATATCATCTCCAAAAATTTCCGAAAAGTTTCTTGCCAACTCTTGGGATCTTCTCACTGTATTGACAATGATTCCAACTACTCCACCGCCCTCAAGGCCATCTTTAACCATACCCAATAACAGCTCTTCTTGTAAACGAATGATGTGAATGTCTTTTATGTTTTGCTTATTGAATGTTGTAACTTGATGAATCTCTGAGCCATCATTATAAGTGATTAAAGGATAAGCATCTGTCTTTAATTGGTCCGCATTTTCAATATCTCGCCATTTGAGCCCCATCCCACACATATAGCTTTTAAGGATATTTTCTCTTTGTTGAGAAGGTAATGTCGCCGACAAAATGACTACTGGAACGCCATAGGCTCCCATCCATTTTATCGCCTCCATCAAATATTGACTCATATAAGCATCATAGGCGTGAACTTCATCAATAATAACAACCTTTTTACTAAAACCTAGATGACGTAAAGCTAAATGTTTTTGTTTCAATGCTAACATTAAGAACTGATCAACAGTCCCCACTACAAAATCATCTAAAGCCGAAGTCTTTCTCCCAGAAAACCATTCATTAATGATAACACTACCATTTTCTACATCGTCAAAATTAAATGTATTAGCTTTAAGTTTTAAAAAATCTTCGTTTAGAGCTGCTTTCCCGTGTACCAACTGAATAGATAGTATGTCTTCAGAATCATCTTTTAAACTTTCAACCCATTTTTCAATACGATTAAAAATTCCATTCGATGTCGCCTGAGTTGGTAAACCAAAAAAAAGACCGCTTCTTCCCGTCTTAGTAGCTAACTGCTCCGCTGTAATCAATGAAGCTTCTGTCTTCCCTAACCCCATTGGTGCTTCTAGAACTACAATCCCAGGTTTAGATATTTGAGTAATAACATGAGATAAGATTGATTGAACATTATTAGGTTCAAATCCAAATCTTTCCTTATAGAGACTATCTGGTTTTGAGATATATTTAGGTTGCCACAAACTAGTTTTTTTCCACCTTTCAAATCCATCTTGAAGGCGTCTTGACTTATCTACCCCCTCTTTTTCATTGACACTCAATAAAGGAAAGTAGTTCTCATTACTAGCAATCCAGTCAGCCATAATCAGCAATCCTGATAAGATAACTTGAGCTGGCTGTTTAATTTTAGGAAGCTCTTTCACAGAGTCAAACCCACACTCCTCTATAGCACAGTTGAAGATTTCTTTTTGAACCAAATCCCAGTTCTTATGGATAGCACACTCCTTACTTTCATTTTGAAAATAGTTTGAAAGATAGCTCCCTTGATTTTTTACATCCTCAATCGTATCAATCGGTCGTCCATGGTGTCCACCAATAATAGTCGAAATATCCTCTTGAACACCATAACTAGATAGCAAATATTGACCTGCAAGGCTATGATGACTCTTTTTCGGTGATGATAGTTGAAGTGAACTAATTTTAGTAAATCCTGACTGCTCCATTTTTTCTAATAGTTGAATATCCAAATCATCTGAATTTGCAAATCCTCTTTGAGTTTGAAAGGCTGGAGTTGCTTTCCCGATATCATGAACAGCAGCTAAAAATTGTGCAAGTCGTTTCCCTAAATCTCCATCATATGTTGCTGAATCCAGAGAATCCTCAATCAGTTTTTTTTGCCCTTCACTTAACCAATGCTCCCAGAGAAGTCCAATTATATTTTTTGTATCTTCTAGATGCTGAGACAAGGGTAACCAAAAAAATCTACCATTTTCTTCCTTTTTCTTAGCCCAAAGAGTATCGGACTTTTTCTTAGACATGCTTCATCCCCTCTTCATCCCATTTTATATATTTCCATTTTATACCTAAAAGTTTTAAAATACAACAACAAACATGGAAGGGGTTACAAAAACATGCTGTTTTCTAAAGTAGTGTAAACATAAGAATGGGAAAATCCTTTTTAGAGGAGTTTTAAAACATTACTAGAATGATCTTTATTACTATAAAACCATTCACCATAGAATTGCTTCACTTCCATACCCTAAAGTAAGAAATGGATGATATTTCCCTTAAATTAACTGTAAAGGATTGTATTGTTGAAAATGGGTACATTCTCTGTGATTCAAATATCAAAAAAAGAGAGAATAATGTAATCCTCTCCTGTTCTTCGTTATATGTGAGACTTTTCAATTGACAATGAACTTGTTTTCCTTATGTTTCATTTTTTGAGACTAATACCACGGTTTCAACTGGCTAAGACCGCCAGACTTTTAAATATTGCTGAGCTGTCTCTAGGTTAAAGGTTTTATCTGCGATGAGTCGCTCAACGAGGGGAGCAACTTCGGACTCACTAGCACCAGCTAGGAGAGCTAGGGATTTGGCCTGTAATTTCATGTGGCCTTGCTGGATTCCCGTACTGACCAAGGCTTTCAGGGCCGCAAAGTTTTGTGCCAGCCCGATAGAAACGATAATTTGAGCTAATTCTTTGGCAGAAGGATTTCCCAGTAGCTCGTGACTAAGAGCTACACGGGGGTTGAGACCGATAGAACCACCCTTGGTCGCTACAGGCATAGGTAGTGTCATCTGGCCGACCAATTCTTCTCTTTCCATATCCAGCGTCCATCGACTAAGCCCCTGATAGCGTCCATCTCGACTAGCAAAGGCATGAGCACCAGCTTCGATAGCACGCCAGTCATTACCCGTGGCGATTAAAATGGCATCGATACCATTAAAAATCCCTTTATTGTGAGTAGCCGCTCGGTAAGGATCAGCCTGCGCAAACTGGCTAGCCAAGGCTATCTTCTCTGCAATTTCACGTCCTTGATCCTTTTGGGGGTTCAAGTAGCGAAAGGCAATACGACAGCTTGCTGTCACTAGAGAATCGGTCGCGTAATTAGATAGGATACCCATGAGACTCTGTCCCTGACTGAGTTCTTCTAAGACTGGCTTCAAGGCCTCTAGCATGGTATTGAGCATATTGGCTCCCATGGCTTCCTGGGTATCGATATGGAGATAGACGACGAGAAAGTCTGTTTCTCCTTTGATTTGTTCTACATGCAGATCACGCGCCCCACCTCCTCGTTTAACGATAGAAGGATAGGCTTGATTGGCAAGTTTCAAAAGTTCAGCTTTCTTGCTAGCAATCTTCATTTGCGCTTGTTCAGGATCAGCAACTTGATAAAGGGCTACCTGACCAATCATCTGGCGCTGATGAACCTGAGCAGTAAAACCGCCTGCTCGCTTGATGATTTTGCTAGCATAGCTGGCCGCAGCAACCACTGAGGGTTCTTCTGTCACATAGGGAACTGTGTAATCCTGACCATTCACCAAAAGTTCTGGAATGATCGAATAAGGCAGAGAAAAAGTACCTACTACATTCTCACTCAGCTGGTCTGCAACAGCCAAGCTGACTTGCTCATCCTGCTCCAGACTCGTTTGCTTTTCAGGACTAAGGAGCGCCTGAGCTCGCAACAACTCAAGGCGCTCATGGTATGATTTTTTAGAAAATCCATTCCAACTTATCTTCATTATTTTTCAACCTTGCTATAACGGCGTTGGTGGTCGACAATCTCCACCAAGGCATAGTCTTGATGTTCATAGGCTGCAAATTGGGCTGAACCAGATTCATCCAACTGCACCTCTTCGAAGAAGACTTTTTCATAGTCTGCAACGGATAGGGCTGTACGCTGCTGGAGTTTGCTCAAACGCTCTTTGTCGAGATAGGCCTCATAGCCTTCGACCAATTCACCACTAAAGAACTCTGAAACAGCTCCACTTCCGTAACTGTAGAGGGCAATTTTATCGCCAGCCTTCAAATTCTCTGCATTTTCTAAAAGGGAGAGGAGGCCAAGGAAGAGGGAACCTGTATAGATATTCCCAATCATCTGACTGTAGAGAATGGATTTGTCAAAGTTTTCTTGCAAACTATCCTGTTTTTCCTGAGATAGAGTCTTGTCCATCATCTTGCGCAAGCCTTTTAGAGCTAGCTTAGGATAAGGCAAGTGGAAACAGATGGCCGCAAAGTCACCCATTGTCCAATCGTAGCGCTTCTTGTATTCATCCCAAGTCGTCGTGAGACTATCCAGATACTGCTGGGTTGAATAAACACCATTGACATAAGGAGTGCTTGAATAGTTCGGACGCCAGAAATCCATGATGTCGCGTGTTTGAGCAACGTTATCATTGTTAAAGGCCATGATGCGCGGATTTTGGGTAATCAACATCGCCACACTTCCAGCACCCTGAGTTGGCTCACCAGGAGTTCCCACACCATACTTGGCAATATCACTGGCAATGACCAAAACCTTAGACTCTGGAGAATTTTCCACATGCAACTTGGCATAATGAAGGGCAGCTGTCGCTCCATAGCAGGCTTCTTTGATTTCAAAGCTACGGGCGAAAGGCTGAATGCTTAACAAGCCATGAACAAAGACTGCCGCTGCCTTACTCTGGTCAATCCCTGACTCAGTCGCCACGATGACCATGTCGATTTCTTCTTTTTCTTTATCTGAGAGGATAGAGTTGCTGGCACTAGCAGCCAAGGTAACAATGTCCTCAGTCAGTGGCGCAATACTAATTTCATTTAACAAGAGTCCCTTGCTAAATTTTTCGGGGTCAACTCCCCTTGCTTCTGCTAAGTCTTGTAATTTCAAGACATATTGACTGGTCGCAAAACCAATCTTATCAATACCGATTGTCATATTTACCTCTGTATTTTCATTCATTGTAAAAAATCGTTTCATTCTATTTTATCACAAATAGGGGCAAAAGAGAGAAAAAAGACTTGATTCACCAAATCAAGTCTTTGCTTTGACTGCATTAGGAAGAGATTCCTCGTTGTTTTCGGATGTAGTAATAGAGCTTTAAAATCACCGTTCCACTAGCCATTCCAATGGAAATAACGAGGGCTAACATAACCACCAAAGTCGCACTGGCAAGGGCATGACTGTAATCGCCAGTCACAAAGAAAGCAGTGGTCCGATAGGATAGATAACCTGGCACCAAGGGGGCAAGAATAGCCAAGACAAAAACCACCGCTGGTGTCTTATAGACAATACTTAAAATCTGGCTGATACAAGAGCCTACCACCGCCGCAATAAAGGTCGCAACTATGACATTGGTTGGTTCTTTGAGTACGAGATAGAGGAGCCAAACACCCATTCCCAAAACCCCACCAGGTAGAAGCATGGAGCGTTGGACATTCAGTACGATTAGAAAGTTTATAATGGCGAGCAAACTCGCCACTGCCTGGAGTAAAATACTTGTTAGAGTCATCTTATGTCATCAAAACCAGGGCGACAGAAGTGCCGGCCCCTAAAGCGAGGGTAATGAGCAAGGATTCAAACATCTTGCTCATACCAGAGTTGATATGATTGGTCATGATATCTCGAACCGCATTGGTCAGAGCAATCCCTGGAACAAAAGGCATGACGGCTCCTGCTATGATTAGGTCTGCCGTCGAAGGAAATCCTGTATAGCGGGCCCAGAACTGGGCAATTAATCCGAAAACAAAGGCACCCGCAAAAGCTGTTACAAAAGGAATTCGGATAAACTTCTCGACATAGAGAGAGAAAGCAAAACCAAACAAGGTCGCAACGCCTGCTCCAAAAGCATCATAGACATTGCCACCAAACATAATCGAGAAGAAAGGAGCACTGAGGGTTGCTGCTACAGTCACTTGGAGCTTGCTATAAGGAAGAGCTTGATTTCTGATTTCCTTCAGCTTTTTAAAAGCTGTAGAAAGATCAATCTGGCCACCCACAAGTTCTCGTGATACTTGGTTGACATCACAGACTTTTTCGATGTTATAGGAGGATGACGTCACCCGTTTCATCCGAGAAATATTGGTGTTTTCAATCGAAAAGAAAATAGCCGCAGGCATGGCAAGAACATTGCAATCCACTATTCCCTGTGAATGGGCAATGCGAATCATGGTGTCCTCAACCCGATGAATCTCCGAACCACTTTTCAAGAGAATGGTTCCAGCTAGCATAATCACATCAATGACAGCATTTAACTCTTTTGATTCGTCCATTTTCTACTCCTATTTTCTGCTCCCTCTATTCTATCACAAAAGTTCATGAAAAAAAATCTTTGTCATGAAATCATGACAAAGATTGGGTTAATTTCGTTCATTACTTGACGTTCTACTGCCATCTGAAGAATCCGTTGTAGGGTTGCTACCTTGATTGTTACTCTGTGAAGGCGTCGTGTCTGTTCCTGGATTTCCGTGTTGAGACGAACTTGATGAAGAAGGAAGTGGTTTTGGTTTATAAATAGAAATCTTAACACGTGTTTTATTGAGATCTACCTTTTCTCCAGGTTTAGGGTCCTGACTAACAACTGTTCCTGCAGTAGTTCCTTCAGGAGCAGTCGATACTTCCACAACTTCGATATTAGCTTCTTTTACACCTACAATCTGAGTCAAATTGTTCTTAGTAAATTCGAGACTTGAACCAATGTAACTTGGCATCGAAACACTGGTCACCTTCTTAGCAACTGTTAGGGTAATCGTGCTGGCTTTCGTGAGATCGTAAGTACTTCCTGCAGCTGGGGTTTGCCTAATGACTGTTCCTGGATCGCTTTCGCTAGATTCCTCTTCCTCAATCTTGATAAGATTTTCTGGAACCTTTTTCTCTTTGAGCTCTGCGACAACATCCGAGGACTTACGTCCTACATAGTTACTTAGTTGGAAGGATTGCTTACCTGAAGACACGATTAGATTTACTTTGCTTCCTTCTTTTCGACCACTTCCAGCTTCTGGGTCTGTTCGAATGACGCGACCTTCGGCTACTGTCTCACTGGCCTCTGTTTTTTCTTCACCTACTTCAAAATTAGCCTTTTTAAGGGCTTCTTTTGCCTCTGCTACTGTCTGTCCCGATACATTTGGAATAGCAATAGTCGCCGGAGTTCGGGAGAAGATCCAAATCAAAGAGGCTGCAACTAGCAAGGCACTGGCCAGTAAAATCATGTAGCGAGCTTTAAACTTCCGTTTTTTCGCTGGTTTTGGTACTGGTGCTTCATCTACCACCTGCTGAGTCTGCTCTTTTGATTGAGGTCGCTCTAATTGTGGCTTAGCCTTCGGAATAGAGGTTAGAGTGCTTTGTGGAACTTTAGGCAAGGTCTTGGTATCAACCTTGCTTGCCTCATCGAAGACTAGCTTTGGTTCTCTCCTACGATTGTGAGACAAACAACTCGACAAGTCCACATACATTTCTGATACAGACTGGTAGCGATCTGTCAATTTCTTGGCCGTTGCCTTGATAACGACATTTTCCAAAGCTTGTGGTACTGCTGGATTCTCAGCAATAACAGATGGAAGTGGTTTTTGGAAATGCTGGAGGGCAATAGTCACTGCACTATCCCCATCATAAGGGATATGTCCAGTCAACATTTCATAGAAAATAATCCCCATAGCATAGATGTCACTCTGCACAGTTGCCTTGGAACCACGGGCCTGCTCAGGTGAGAGATAGTGGACTGAACCGAGCATGGAGTTGGTCTGTGTCAGACTGGTCTCTGCAAAAGCCACGGCAATTCCAAAGTCTGTAACTTTGGCAGTTCCATCTGGTGTCAAGAGGATATTTTGAGGTTTCAAATCTCGGTGGATAATACCTCTCGTATGCGCCAGACGCATCGCCAAGAGAATCTGTCCCATAATACGGACGGCTTCTTCATTTGAGAGAGGGGAGTGTTCTTTGATATAACGTTTGAGGTCAAGCCCTGCCACATACTCCATAGCTAGATACTGCTGACCGTCTTCCTCACCGATATCTGTTATTCGAACGATATGGGGATGATCCAGATCCGCCATGGCTCTCGCTTCACGTTGAAAACGCGCCACAGCAATCGGATCTGTCTGATAGTTAGTCCTCAGGACCTTAACCGCCACTTCTTCCCCGTCTAGGATCAAATCCTTGGCCAAGTAAACATCCGCCATGCCTCCTCGACCAATCTGTTTGACAATCCGATATCGTCCGGCAAAAATCTTGCCGATCTGGATCATTCTACTTCCTCCTCATTCATGTGAACAAGGGCAACCGTGATATTGTCTAAACCACCTGCATTGTTGGCAAAACGAATCAAAGTTGCCGCCTTGTCTGCCAAGGAAATATCACTCGTTACAATATCGTAGATATCGCTTCCTGAGATCATATTGGTCAAGCCGTCACTGTTGAGCAAGAGGTAGTCTCCTGGCTCTAGGCTAACCATGCCAAAATCTGGTTGAATTTCATCTTTTTGCCCAATGGATTGGGTAATGATATTTTTCTGCGGATGAACTTCTGCCTCCTCTGGAGTTAGCTGGCCAGCCTTTAGCAGAGCATTAACCAAAGAATGATCACTTGTGAGCTGGCGATAATCTTCACCACGGATCAAACCGATACGAGAATCACCAATATGGGCATAAATAGCTTGATTTCCAATAATGGCTACTGCTTCAAGCGTTGTTCCCATCCCCTTATAGGCTTCGTCTTTCCCCATCTGATGAATTTTTTGATTTTCAAGTTCCAGATAGTGGGCAAACCATTCACGGATCTCATTGACGGTGTCGATTTGGGTATCAACCCAAGCCACGCCCAGATCTGTCACCGCCATCTCACTAGCGATATTGCCTGCACGGTGTCCTCCCATCCCATCAGCCAAGAGGATCATGGTGCGCCCTGCTCGGTTGACAAAGTGATTGACATAGTCTTGGTTATTTGTTCGTTTCTGACCAACATCTGTTAATAATGCTATTTCCATTGTGTCAGTTCCTTCCTAATCTGATATCTTGCGGAATTGGCTGATAAAGAATCCATCACTTCCGTATAGTTCAGGAGTAATCAAGATACAGCCATCCTTCAAAATATCCTTGCATTCGTGTTCTAGTTTAACCTGCTCGAACTCGGGGTGACTTTCTAAAAATGCCTTAACGACGTGAAAGTTCTCCTCTGAGACGATAGTGCAGGTACTATACGTTATTATACCACCTTTTCGTAAGGTTTGACAAACACTACCTAGTATTTCCAGCTGAATTTGCTGTAATGATGCGAAATCCGCCGTTTCTTTATTGTATTTGATATCTGGTTTGCGGCGCAAAAGACCAATTCCAGAACAAGGGGCATCTACTAAAATCTTGTCAAAAGAGTCTTTTTCAAAAAACTCATGCACTTTTCTAGCGTCCAATTTTTGCGTTTGCACTCGATCTGCCACACCCAGACGTTGGGCGTTTTCTTGGATCAAGTCCAACTTGTGATCATAAAGATCCAAAGCCGTCACCTTACTGGATGTGAGGTAAGAAGCCATATGGGCTGTTTTCCCACCAGGAGCGGCACAGGCATCAAGCACCTGCTCATCACCTTGTAGATCAAGGGTCGGAGCAACCAATTGACTAGACTCATCTTGGATGGTAATGGCCCCTTCTGCGAACAAATCATGGCCTGCAAAGTGGCCTTGCTCCTTGACCAGACCAGTGGCCGCCAAAGGGGAATCAGTCGCCTCTAACAAAGCTTTGATTTCCTCTTTTCGGCTCAAGTTGGTCACCCGGATGCTGGCTTTGTTGCGCACCAAGAGACTTTCAAAGATGGCTTGCGCTCGCTCTTCACCGTATTCTTCCTTGAGTTTAGACACTAGCCAAACTGGGAGAGAATAGGCAATGGAATCACGCTTGTTTTTGCGTTTGATACTGTCAATGTCTGGCCAGCCTTCTCGCAAGATACGACGAAGGACGGCGTTGACTAATTTTTCACTGCCTTTTTTACGCGCTTTGGCTAGTTCCACTGCTTCATTAACAACAGCGTGATTAGGAATCTTATCCAGATACCGAAGTTGGTAAGCGCTCAGGAGGAGCAGAATATAGAGCCAGTTATCTAGCTTATCCCGGTCTTCGATAAAGTGGGACAGGTACCATTCCAGAGTCAGTTTTCGGGCTACCGTACCGTAGACAATCTCTGTCACCAAGCCCTTATCTGCTGCTGAGAGTTGGCTGCCCTTGAGGTATTTGTTTAAGGCAATATTCGAATATGCTTGGTTGACTAGAACATCCTCTAGCACTGCTAGAGCTAGACTTCTAGCCGTTTCTACTTTAGTCACCAAATCGTTCTCCTACTGTCAATGTGCGTCCAACACCGTTGAGGAAGGAAGAAATATCCATCTTAGGCTTACCAGCTGGCTGCACTTGCTTAAGGGATAGAGCACCTTCTGCCGTTGCAACGATCAATTCCTTCTTGCCAATAGACAAAATTTCTCCTGGATTTCCCTGACCTTCTACTGGTAGGGCTTCATAGATCTTAAAGCGGTCGCCCTTGAGAAAAGTGTGGGCAACAGGCCATGGATTCATCCCTCTGATTTGGTTAAAGAGTTGACGGTTAGTCTTATTCCAGTCCAACTTTTCTTCCTCTGGCTTGATATTTGGCGAGAAAGTAACCTGACTTGGATCCTGCGGTTCAGGTTGGATTTCTCCTGCTAGGTAGCCAGGGAGCGTATCCAAAAGCAAATCTCGACCAACAATCGCCAATTTCTCAAACAAGGTTCCAACGTTGTCCTCATCTGTGATGGGGATACTGCGACGAGAAATCATATCTCCTGCATCCATTTCCTTAACCATCTCCATAATGGTCACACCAGCTTCCTCATCCCCTTGAATCAAGGCATAATGAATGGGGGCGCCACCACGGTGTTTTGGAAGAAGGGAAGCGTGAACGTTGACCGCAAAATCCATGCTATCAAGAAGTTTACTTGGAAGAAATTGCCCAAAAGCAGCAGTGATAATTCCATCTGCTCCTAAATTCATAATGGCTTCCATCTCTGGACTTCCAGATAATTTTTCAGGCTGGTAGATAGGAAGACCTGCTTCTTTGGCTGCTTGCTTGACTGGGGTTTCTTGGATCACTTTTTTACGGCCGACAGCGCGGTCTGGCTGGGTCACAACAGCTAGGATCTCGTAACGGTCGTCTGATAACAACCCCTTCAAAACTGTCGCTGAAAAATCAGGTGTCCCCATAAAGATTAGTTTTGTCATTTCTTCTCCTTCTTATAAAAATTGCTGCGGTTCATGGTCAATACTAAGACGAAGCTCGCTATTTTCCCGTTCTTGAGTTAAGGCCAAGACCTGGTTGAGGGTTGGACTCAGCTCATCTTCTAAACGGTATTTAATCAAAATCTGGTAATGATAAAGGTTGTGGGTACGGGCAATGGGTTTTGGTGTCGGTCCAAGGATTTTGCTAGTTTCCGATAAACCTGAGCGCAAAATTCCCATAACTTTATAGGCACGTTTGACAACCTCTTCTTCTTTCTTGTGAGAGAGGGTAATCCCAATAGTGAAATAATAAGGCGGATAGCCGAGTTGGCGCCTAATACTCATTTCATAGGCATAAAAACCTTCATAATCCTGTTCCTTGGCAAAACGAATGGCATAATGATCAGGATTGTAAGACTGGATCAAGACCTGCCCAGCCTTTTCCGCACGACCTGCACGGCCAGACACCTGAGTTAAGAGTTGGAAGGTTCTCTCAGAAGAACGAAAATCAGGCAGATTCAAAGCCGTATCTGCATTGAGCACTCCGACTAGGGTCACATTGGGAAAATCCAAGCCCTTAGCAATCATCTGAGTTCCCAGCAAGATATCTGCTTCCCTTCGCCCAAACTGGTCAAGAAGAGCTTGGTGACTACCTTTCTTGCGAGTTGTATCCACATCCATCCGCAGAATGCGTGCCTGAGGAAAGAGCTCTGCTAGCTCATCGTAGGCTTTCTGAGTCCCCGTCCCGTAGTAGCGAATACTGCGGCTCTGACAGTTGGGACAGACATGAGGAATTCCCTTGGAAAAGCCACAATAATGGCAGTTCATGGTCTTGGTATCCATGTGGAGAGTCAAGGAAATGTCACAGTTGGGACAACTATCCACAGTTCCACACTCCCGACACATAACAAAGCTAGAATAACCCCGACGGTTGAGCATGAGGACTACCTGCTCTTTTTTATCCAGACGGTCTTGAATGGCCTCTAGCAAAGGAGGCGTAAAGTTTGACGTCTCATTCTGCCCGATATAGTCACGAAAGTCAATCACTTGAACCTCAGGAATAGTGGCTAAAGGATTAGCTCGTTGGGTCAGACGTAAGTGTTGATAGACGCCTTTTCTAGCCCGCGCACGGCTTTCTAAGCTCGGTGTCGCCGAACCAAGGACCAGGGCTGCTTGATTGTACTGGGCCCGTAAGATGGCTACCTCTCTCGCATGATAACGCGGATTGCTGTCTTGTTTATAGCTGGCTTCGTGTTCTTCATCGATAATCATGACACCCAGATTTTTCAGAGGTGCAAAGATGGCCGATCTGGCGCCAACCACAACTTGGGCATCGCCACGCTCAACCTTGCGCCATTCATCGTACTTTTCACCATTGGAAAGGCCTGAGTGAAGGATGGCTACTTTCTCGCCGAAACGAGCAATGAACCGCTCCGTCATCTGTGACGTCAGGGAAATCTCAGGTACCAGTAAAATAGCCGTTTTACCCTTGTCCAAGGCTCCTTGGATAATCTGCAAGTAAACCTCAGTTTTCCCGCTTCCTGTAATCCCTTGAAGGAGGAAAGGAGGTTGCTGACTGCCAACAGCGCCGATAACAGCATCGCGAGCCTGTCTTTGTTCAGGATTCAATTCCAAAGGTTGGCTGGCTTCAATGCCTTCAAAATAAGCAGCTGAACGTTGCACTTCCTTTTGAACTAAGGCTAGAGCTCCTTGTTCCACAAAGAAATTGACTTGCTCCCGCGAGTAGGATTCTAACAAGCTAGCCAGAGGAGCACTTTCAGGATGAGACAGCAGATAGTCTCTGAGCTCTGCCTTTTTCTTAGCACGCGTAGAAATCTCAATCTGCTCTAGCTGAGTAGCATCAACCTCATACCAAGACTGGGTCTTGACCTTCTTTTGATCGACTGCCTGGTACTCTAAACGGAGCAAACCTTTTCTAGTCAAGCGCATCATCTCGGCCTGTTTGGCCAAATCCAGAGAAGAAAAGGCTAGCGAATCTTCTGAACCAAACAAGCGCTCTCGGTCTGCCTGGCTCAGACCTTCCAGAGGATAGAGAATCTTATCATAGCTGGAGTTTAAAAAACCTGGAAGCATAGCTTTTAGGATGGAGATTTTGTAAGAAAAGACGGACTTTCGTAGCTCCTCAGCCAGCCAGAGTTGCTCCTGGGTCAAGACTGGAGAAAAATCTAGGACTTCTGCAATCTCTTTCAAGTCCTGATCTGCCACTTCTTCATCCGGCTGGGACTCCAAACCTAGCACAATCCCTTGGATCAAACGATTGCCCTTACCGAAGGGGACATGGACCCGCATACCGACTTCCAGCATGTCTATAAATTCATCAGGGACCTTGTAACTGTAGGGCTGGTCCGTCTGCATCAGGGGAACATCCACGATAATCTTTGCGATCGCCATTTTCTCACCTCCTTCTTGTCAGTAAATTCTTGCAATAGAAAAAATAAGATTGAGTCCCCCCAACCTTAAATTTTTTCACCATCTTCTTTTTCTTTAGCGATTTGCTCTTTGATTTTCTTTTCTTCTTCTTCTCTGCGGCGTTTTTCTTCTTCGATACGGAGACGAACCGCTTCACGTTTTCCTTCTGGATCTGGGTGAATCGTAACGTTTCCGGACTCGATTTCTTCTAAAGCACGAAGAGTTGATTTTTCAGACTTAAACTCTTGAGTTGCTGGCGCGCCTGCTTCTAGTTCGTGGGCACGCTTTGCTTCCAAGATTACGAGTGAATATTTTGATGGCACCTTGTCGAGCAAGGTATCAATAGAGGGTTTTAACATCATTTGCTTGTACCTGTTTCCTATAGTTTATCGAGTAGTTGGAGATTTTGGCAACATCTCCTGATAGTGACCAATGACACGGTCCACACGGAAGTGTTCTGCTTCGATCACACGCTTGACACGTTCAGCAGCGAGGGGCACCTGATCGTTGACAATGGCATAATCATACTCACGCATGAGAGCAATTTCTTCCTTGGCTTTTTCGATTCGTTGGGCAATCACTTCAGCGCTATCTGTTCCACGACCTACCAAACGATCTTGCAATTCATCCAAATCTGGTGGCGTTAAAAAGATAAAAACAGCATCTGGAACCTTTTTCTTAACCTGAAGGGCTCCTTGGACTTCAATCTCAAGAAATACATCGATTCCCTTGTCTAGGGTTTCGTTGACATAGGTCAGAGGAGTTCCATAGTAGTTACCGACATATTCTGCATATTCCAACATCTGACCTTGACGGATCAGCTCTTCAAACTCTTCACGAGTACGGAAGAAATAGTCTACCCCGTCCACTTCACTAGGACGTTGCGCCCGTGTTGTCATCGATACAGAGTATTGAAATTGATTCTCAGAACTCTCAAAAATCTCTCTTCTAACCGTTCCTTTCCCAACTCCTGAAGGACCAGAAAAAACGATTAGCAAGCCTCGGTCTGCCATTATGTCTCCTTTAGTTAGTCTGTGAAATAAAGTGAAATTTCTCTCGGATACTGATGATAGCGTCAGTTATCCTTCTACAGTCTTTCTATCTAGTGTAACAAAAAAGCAGTAATTTTTCAACTGCTCTTTCTTATTTATTTAGCATAATCTACTGCACGAAGTTCGCGGATCACGGTTACCTTGATATTTCCTGGGTAATCGAGATTGTTTTCAATTTTCTCACGAACTTTGTGAGCCAAGATTGTGACTTTGTCGTCTTTGATTTGTCCTGGATTAACCATGATGCGGATTTCACGTCCTGCTTGAAGGGCAAAGCTATTTTGCACTCCTTCAAAGCCATTGGCGATTTCTTCCAAATCATGGAGACGCTTGATATAGCTTTCAAGAGACTCGCTACGAGCACCTGGACGCGCTGCACTCAAGGCATCTGCTGCAGCAACGATCACTGCAATGACGCTTTCGGCTTCGACATCCCCGTGGTGGCTAGCAATCGTATTCACCACAACTGGGTGTTCCTTGTACTTACGAGCCAACTCCGTACCAATCTCAACGTGGCTACCTTCAACCTCGCGGTCAATGGCTTTCCCGATGTCGTGAAGGAATCCAGCACGACGGGCAAGAGCTGCATTTTCACCAAGTTCACTCGCAATGATACCAGATAACTTAGCAACCTCAATCGAATGACGCAAGACATTTTGTCCATAAGAAGTACGGAACTGCAAACGTCCCATAATCTTCATCAAGTCTGGATGGAGGTTAGGCGCACCAATCTCATAGGCAGCAGCCTCACCGTATTCACGGATTTTATTGTCAATCTCCTGACGGTTTTTCTCCACCAACTCCTCGATACGAGCTGGGTGGATACGGCCATCCTTGAGCAACATTTCCATGGTCATACGAGCAATTTCACGACGAATCGGATCAAATCCTGACAAGGTTACCACTTCCGGTGTATCGTCGATAATCACATCGACCCCTGTCAAACTCTCAAAGGTACGAATATTACGTCCTTCACGACCGATAATGCGTCCCTTCATGGTATCATCTGGTAGGTGAACTGTCGAGTTTGTTGACTCTGCTACATAGTCACCAGCGATACGCTGCATAGCCTGAACCAAGATATCTTTCGCAATCTTGTCTGAACGTTCCTTGACTTCTTGCTCAGCCTCACGAATGCGGCTAGCAATTTCCTTGGTCAAGTTTTCCTCTGTTTGGGCCAAGATAATATCTCGAGCCTCAGTTTGGGAAAGGGAACCGATACGTTCAAGTTCAGCTTCTTTTTGTCTTTCGACTTCCTCTAATTGCTCTTCACGTGCATCAAGGTTTTTTGCTCTATCAGAAATACTTTGTTCTTTTTGTTCAAGTGTTTTTTCTTTGTTCGTCAAATTGTCGTCCTTACGGTCAAGGCTCGCAGCTCTCTCCGTCAAACGACTTTCAATTTGCTTGAGCTCCTGACGTTCTGACTTAAATTCAGCGTCCACTTCTTCACGGTATTTTCTGGCTTCCTCTTTGGCCTCCAATAGTGCTTCTTTTTTAAGAGACTTGCTTTCGCTCTTGGCTTCATTTAGCAATAAATCCGCTTCGCGCTCAGCTTGTCCTCGTAAATTAGTTGCTTCTTGTTCAGCATTTAGAAGCATCAACTCTGCAGCTTCTTGAGATGATTTCATCTTAGCCGAGATGCTGACATATCCAATGACTAAACCAATGATGACGGCAAAAACAACAATCGCAATGGTCATGATTTCCATGTTTTTACCTCATTAAATTTGTTTATCGAATGACATACATTCCTTAATATTCTATCATAAAAAACCGATTTCCACAAACCCAAATTGAAGAGTTTTGTGTGATTTTTTGAAGAAATTCCTTAGATTTCAAAGCAAAATAAAGATTCTTTAAAAATTTAAATTTTCATGAAAGCCGAGGCAAAAAGCCCACCTTTCAGTAGACTTAGTTTGTTTCTATTCTAATCGGCACTCTACCGAAATTCTGCTCTGCGATACTTGGCTGTCCTAGTTGGTAAATCTGGTCTGCCTTTTGGGTCATGGTATCCCAAGGTTCTTTGCCAATTCGGCTGACTAGATGGATCCGCTCTTTCAGAGACTTGAGATGTTGTCTGCCTTTTTCCGTAAAACCAAGGACATGGATGCCTTCTGGCAAGTCGCTTTCTCTGGCCTGCACTAAAATATAAGTCAAGAGGCGACGTACACGCGCCTTGGTGTAGCGTTTGGTGGCAACCGCCTCGACCAATTCGTCAACAGACTGAGCCGTCTTAATAGCTTCCTTGATGCGCACAGCCATTTCTTGATTGACCTGATAGATGGTCGTTAGGTCAGGATTTGACAAGATTTGATAGCGGAGAAATGGAAAATAGTCATCCCAGCTTACCTTACTGGCCTGCTCAAAGAGAGCAACAGAAGGCATAAAGCGTTCTAAGAAATCTTGGTCTGATTGATGCTGACGGAGAGCTGTTGCCGAGGCAAAGTCCACATCCTTATCCACAGAATGATAACCAGCCCCCTGACGCTGAATCGGATGGAGTTTGATTCTACGTCCCGCAACCGCCTTGGCATAGGCCAAAGCTAGAACATGATTGGGCGTCTTGCCAGAAAAATCCAGACCTGCAAATTCCTTCCACATGGCTTGGGTTTTCTGGGGATAGGAGAGAGAATCAGGCAGATTATCCACAAAATTCTCCATCTCAGCACCTTGCTCCGTGTATAGGTCAGCAATTTTCTGATAATCCAGAACTTCCTCCGTCCCGAAAGCTAGAGTATCAATCCCCAAGCGAGCCAAGATATCCACAGCTCCTTGACCGAAGAAATCAGCTGCCTGAACACTAACTAAAAAGGGCAATTCCACTACCAGATCCGCTCCATTTTCCAGCGCCATCTGAGCCCGAGTCCACTTGTCCACGATAGCCGGCTCTCCACGCTGCATGAAATTCCCAGACATGGCAACGATTTTCAGTCCCTCCGCCTGCTCAAGCAGGTATTTGTGGCCATTATGAAAAGGATTGAACTCCGCGATAATACCTGTGATGGTCATGATGTTCTCCTAATTTTCTAAAAATAATTAATTCTGATATATGGATATCGTTTTGGCCTATTCGTTCTTTCTACTCGATTTATATCAACTTTATCTATATTAATTTTAGTTAGTAACATAATTATTATATTTGAAGACGTAATACAACTTGTAATAAATATCGGTATAATCGTATACGAATCAAACGATGTAATTCGATCGTTTACCTCATCTAATGAAAGAAAATAAGTAGCAAGAATTGCAAGATAAATAATTACAAACGTAAATACTTGAATCCATTTATATAAATAATTGAATATATCTATTATGAATAATTCTTCATTTCTTGAAATAAACCTGAATATGCCGTATATACCAAGAACTGATAAAATGATAATTAACATTATATATAATAGTTGCAATTCTACTAACTTATCATAGAAAGAAATTATTACTTCTATTGAAGTTCCATGAATATATGACTTATCAAAAAATTTGACAAATATGACTCCTAAAATGAGGGGCAAGAT